>JAGCCD010000067.1 GCA_017651785.1 Bacteroidales bacterium | reverse complement strand
GCCGCAGGCATTTTATGTATTATGCTGACAATCAGCAGCGGGGCTAAATGACGCCAAGCTCCTTGCCAACTTTGATGAAGGCGGCGATTGCCTTGTCCAGCTGCTCACGGGTGTGGGCGGCGGAGAGCTGTACGCGTATGCGGGCCTGGCCCTTGGGCACCACCGGGTAGTAGAAACCGGTTACGAATATGCCCTCCTGCGCCATTGCGGCGGCGAATTTCTGGCTCAGCGGGGCGTCGTACAGCATAACGGCGCAGATGGCGGACTGGGTGGGTTTGATGTCGAAGCCTGCGGCGAGCATCTTGTCACGGAAGTAGGCGACGTTCTCCTGCTGACGGTCGTGAAGCTCGTCACTCTCTGCAAGCAGCTTGAAGGTCTCTACACCTGCGGCGCAGATCATAGGAGGAAGGGAATTGGAGAAGAGGTAAGGACGGCTGCGCTGACGGAGCATGTCTATGATTTCCTGACGACCTGTGGTGAAGCCGCCCACTGCGCCGCCGAAGCTCTTGCCAAGCGTGCCGGTGTGGATGTCTATGCGGCCGTAGAGGTTGAAGAGCTCTGCCACTCCCCTTCCGTGTTTGCCCACTACGCCTGCGCTGTGGCTCTCATCTACCATTACCAGGGCGTCGTACTTTTCTGCCAGGTCGCAGATCTTGTCCATAGGGGCGACGTTGCCGTCCATTGAGAAGACACCGTCTGTGACGATAATGCGGAAACGCTGTGCCTGTGCCTCCTGGAGGCATTTTTCAAGCTCTGCCATATCAGCGTTTGCGTAGCGGTAACGCACGGCCTTGCAGAGGCGTACGCCGTCTATGATGGAGGCGTGGTTGAGGGCGTCTGAGATGATTGCGTCTTCTGCGGTCAAGAGGGGCTCGAAGACGCCGCCGTTGGCGTCGAAGCAGGCGGCGTAGAGTATGGTGTCTTCTGTGTGGAAGTATGCCGAGATTGCATCTTCAAGCTGCTTGTGCAGATCTTGTTTGCCGCAGATGAAGCGGACGGACGACATGCCGTAGCCGCGCTCGTCCATTGCCTTTTTTGCGGCCGCTATGAGTCTGGGGTTGTCGGACAGTCCAAGATAGTTGTTGGCGCAGAAATTAAGGGCCTTGCTGCCGTCCTGGAGGGTGATCTCTGCCCCCTGGGCCGAGCAGATGGTGCGCTCGCGCTTGTAAAGGCCGGCCTCGTCTATCGCCTTAAGTTCCTGCTGAAGATGGGATTGAAATTTTCCGTACATAATTATGTGGTTTTAATTACAGATTCTCCCACAAATTTAATAAATTTGCATCATAATTAATAGCACATATGAAAAATGTTCTCGTTATAGGTTCCACTGGCCAGATAGGCTCGGAACTCACGATGAAACTCCGCAAACTCTACCGTCACGGCCGCATCGTAGCCGGTTACATTCCCGGTTCAGAACCCAAAGGAGACCTGCTTGAGAGCGGTCCCGCAGAAATGGCCAACGTATGCAACGGCAAGCAGATCGCAGACATCGTAGACAAATACGACATAGACACCATCTACAACCTCGCCGCCCTTCTTTCCGCCACGGCGGAGCGCCTCCCTCTCAAGGCCTGGGACATCCAGATGAACGGCCTCATAAACATACTTGAGGTAGCAAGGGAAAAGCACTGCGCAGTGTTCACGCCCTCTTCCATAGGCTCCTTCGGGCCCGATACCCCAAGAGACAACACGCCCCAGGATACCATCCAGCGCCCCACCTCGATGTACGGCGTAACAAAGGTCGCCACAGAGCTTCTGAGCGATTATTATTTCCACAAATACGGCGTAGACACCCGCTCCGTCCGCTTCCCCGGCCTCATCTCATACAAGACGCTTCCCGGCGGCGGCACCACTGACTATGCGGTAGAGATCTACTACGCCGCGGTTAAAGGAGAGGAATTCATCTGCCCCCTCGCCCATGGCACGTTCCTGGATATGATGTACATGCCAGACGCCATAAAGGCCGCCATAAACCTTATGGAGGCAGACCCCAGGTACCTGGTGCACCGCAACTCCTTCAACATCGCCTCCATGAGCTTTGACCCGGAGGAAATTTACGACGCCATCCGCAAGCACTACCCCAACTTCGTTATGAGGTATGAGGTAGACCCCGTGCGCCAGGCAATCGCAGACTCCTGGCCCAACAAGATGGACGACGTCTGCGCCCGCAAGGAATGGGGCTGGTCGCCGTCCTACAACCTTGAGACAATGACCAAAGACATGATCAAGCACCTCAAGGAAAAGTTGCTTACCCCTCAGGAATAAACATTTAAGGCGACCCGCAAGGGCCGCCTTAATTTTTTTACGAGAGGTAATGACTATTTGTCGAAGTCTTTCTCCTTTGTGCGTGTGAGCTTTTCTTTCATGGCGTCCACGCTGCCGGTAACCGCGTTCTCAAAAGTGTCGGCTACGCGCTCGATGATGAGCTCGTCTCCGGGAAGATGGATCTTGAGCTTCACTTTCTTGCCTTCCTTCACTTCTTCCAGAGTGACTTCTGTCTGGGGAGGAACTCCGGGCAGGAAGAAACGCTCCAGACGTGATACTTTTTTCTCGACGAAGGCGGTGAGCTTCTCACCGGCGTCGAACTTGAGGGTTTTGAGTTTAATCTCCATTTTTACCTCCGTTTTTTGCCCTCGGATGGGCGTTAGTATAAACTTTTTGCAGACGTTCTACAGTGTTGTGCGTATAGACCTGGGTTGCCGCCAGGGACGAATGGCCAAGCAGTTCCTTAATGGAATTGAGGTCGGCGCCGTCTGAGAGGAGTTCTGTGGCGAGGGTGTGGCGAAGGACGTGCGGAGAGCGGCGGACTGTTATGTCCGGCACTCCGGCAAGCTCCTTCTTTACCACCCTGTCTACAAAAACCGGGTACAGACGGCCTCCATGGGGCGTCCTGAGCAAGGGGGCACTGGGGTTATACGCGTCTTCTGTCAATGAACTGGCTGCACTCAAATATAGTGAAATTTCTTCACAAAGTGATGGAATGAGCGGAATTTCGCGGATTTTGTCGCCTTTTCCCTTCACTCTTAGCACCTGCCGGGAGAAATCTACCGAGCCGACATTGAGCCCGATGAGCTCTGAGCGGCGCAGGCCGCAGGAAGCGAGGAGGCTGATAATCAGGCGGTTGAGCTTCTGCTCGTAGGTTCCGAACTCCGGATCGCCCTTGGTGCCCTCAAAATACGCCTCCATAGATTTCTCCTTATAGAAAACCGGCAGCCTTTTTTCTACCTTGGGCCGCCGCACCAGGTGCACGGGGTTGCTCTGCAGCACGCCCTCCTTTATGAGGAACCGGCAGAAACTGCTGAGCACGCTGAGGTGCTGGCCCACAGTGCGTGAAGACAGTCCCCTTTTGTCCATCAGAAAGACCTCGTATGCACGGATGCCGTTTACGTTCAGGGTCACGGCAAAGTCTTCACTGCCATCGCAGAAGCGCACGAAGTCTTCCAGCACCTCCTCATAGATTGAGCAGGTGCGCCCGGAGAAACGCTTCACGTCCCGGATGTATGAAAGGAACTTATTTCTCATTCAGTCCGAGCTCTGGAGCCTTGCTGCGCATAAACGCATCTGCCTCCTGGAAATTATTGCCAATCAATCCATCAAGTATCGCCTCCTTAACCATTTCTTTAAGCTGGCCGATCTCCTGGCACGGCGGTATGCCGTATACCTGCATCACATATTCTCCGGTGATTGGATTCTTGAAATTGCGTATGCGGTCCTTCTCTTCCACCACCACCATCTTCTGTTTTACCAGCTCGAAGTTGGAGCGCACGCGCGCCACTTTTGCGGGGTTCTTGGAGGTGATGTCCGCATTGCAGAGGGTCATCAGCGAGTCTATGTCGTCTCCGGCGTCAAACAGCAGGCGGCGGACGGCGCTGTCCGTCACCTCGTCGTCTACAAGCGAAATGGGGCGCATATGCAGCCACACCATCTTCTTTACGAACTTGCCCTCGTCTATGGGCAGCTTGAGGCGGTTGAATATGGCGGGAACCATTTTGCTGCCAACCACGTCGTGACCGTGGAAGGTCCAGCCAAGCGCAGGGTCGTACCTCTTGCACACGGCTTTGCCTATGTCGTGCAGCAAAGCGGCCCAGCGCAGGGGTATGCTGTCGCTCACCGCAGCCACATTGTCCAGCACCGCCAGCGTGTGCGCAAAATTGTCTTTGTGACCGCGGCCTTCAACCGTCTCAACTCCCTTAAGGGCAGAGAGTTCCGGAAGGATGTGAGGAAGCAGCTCAGCCTCGTCCATAAGGGCGAAAGCTATGGACGGCCGGGGCGCCGCGAGCATCTTGTTGAGCTCTTCAGTTATGCGTTCTACGGACAGGATGGACAGGCGGTCTGCCATACGGCGAATAGATTCCATAGACTCGGGAACGATGCTGAAAGTGAGCTCGGGCGTGCTGAGTTTTGCGGCAAAACGAACGGCGCGCAGCATACGCAGAGGGTCGTCCGAATACGTGGTATCAGGGTCCAGCGGAGTGCGGATGATGCCGCGGGCGAGGTCCTTCACGCCGCCGAACGGATCTACCAGCGCGCCGAAATCCTCTTTGCAGAGGCTCAGAGCCATGGCGTTGATTGTGAAGTCGCGCCGCTTCTGATCGTCCTCCAGCGTGCCGTTCTCTACTATGGGCTTGCGGGACTCGCGGCGATAAGACTCGCGGCGGGCGCCAACAAACTCTATTTCGTCTCCGTCGAACCTCAGCATTGCGGTGCCGAAGTTCTGGAAGTACGACACATTGCGGCCGCTCCTCTTCCCCACCTCGTTGGCGAAGTCTATGCCGCTGCCCTCCACTACGATGTCTATGTCCGAGCAGCTGCGGCCCATGAGGCAGTCGCGCACGTAACCTCCAATCACAAAGGCACGTACGCCCAGCTGCGAGGCTATGTCGCTAACCAGCCGGAACACCGGCCGGTCCAGGAATTGTGGCATCAGAGTCTGCATAGCATTGTATCGTATCGGGGGATTGACGTATACG
>JAGCCD010000066.1 GCA_017651785.1 Bacteroidales bacterium | reverse complement strand
CTTACACCAGCTTGCATAGCAGCGTGGCCTGTGTGCAGTCTACCACCTCAACCTGCACGAAGTCTCCCGCCTTGTGCCCGGTATCTGGCCACACGCACATCTTGCCCGTGCCGGTGCGACCGCAAAGGTCTGAGGGATTGCGCTTTGATGGGCCCTCTACCAAGACCTCGAAGGTCTTGCCCATATCGGCCCTGTTGCTTTCAAGGGAAAGCTTGTTCTGCAGGGCGATGATCTCCTCCAGGCGGCGGGTCTTCACTGCCGGGGACACGTCGTCCGGATACTTGCGGGCGGCGAGGGTGCCGGGGCGCTCGGAGTATTGGAACATGAAGGAAGAGTCGAAGCGCACCTGCTCGAAAAGGGAGAGCGTAAGTGCGTGATCTTCTTCTGTTTCCGAGCAGAAGCCGGCAATCACGTCGGTGGAGATGGCGCAGTCGGGCATGTAGCGCCTTATGGCATCTACCCGCTGCAGATACCACTCGCGCGTGTAGCGGCGGCGCATCTTTTCCAGCATACGGTCAGACCCGGACTGTACGGGAAGGTGTATCTGATGGCAGATGTTGGCGTGCGATGCCATTACCTGCAACACTTCGTCCGAGATGTCCTGGGGGTTTGACGTAGAGAAGCGCACGCGCACTCCCGGGCAGGCCTCTGCCACCATGGCAAGCAGGCGCGCGAAGTTGCAATCCTGGAAACTGTAGGAATCTACGTTCTGCCCCAGCAGCGTCACTTCCTTATACCCCTTTTGCGCGCAGTCGCAAGCCTCCCGCACGATGGTATGGAAGTCTCTGCTGCGCTCTGCGCCGCGGGTGTAAGGCACTACGCAGTAAGAACATACGTTGTTGCAGCCGCGCATGATGGAGATGAAGGCCGATACGCCGTTGGTATCAAGCCTCACGGGAACAATCTCCGCATACGTCTCTTCCCGGGAGAGCAGGACGTTGATCTGAGGCATACCGGGTGCGGCATTCTGAAGCATAAGCGGCAGCGAACGGTAGGCGTCCGGCCCAGCGACGATATCAACCTTGCCCGACTCCAGCAGGCTCTCCTTGAGGCGCTCGGCCATACAGCCCAGCACTCCCACAAGCACGCCGGGGCGGGCCTTGCGGTGGGTGTTGAACTGCTCAAGCCTGCCGTAGATGCGCTGCTCGGCATTGTCCCGTACGGAGCAGGTGTTAACGAGGATTACGTCGGCCTGCGACATCTCGTCCGTGCGCTCGTAGCCGTGCTTACCGAGGATGGAGAAGACCACCTCGGTATCGGCCACGTTCATCTGGCAGCCGTAGGTTTCTATGTAAAGGCGCTTACTTGACACGGATCTTTCTACCTAAACTCAGGACTGTAGTGGCCTTGAGGCCGGGATTGAGGCTGCAGATCTTTGAGACGGTGGTGCCGTACCTGTGGGCGATGCCGGAAAGGGTGTCTCCGGACTTGATGGTATGGTACTTCATAGCGGCGCGCTCACGGGCGATGCGCTCCTCCTCGGCCTTGATCTGCTCCTCCGTAAGGTACTGCTCCTCTTCCTCGTCTATGGAATCCGGCACATACTTGCTCTGGGGGGAAAGGAAGCTGCGGCGAAGCACGAAGGCGTTCTTGCGGAGGCATCCGTGCTCGAAGTCCACTATCCACTCGGGATCGAAGGCGAAGCCCTTGTAACGGGTCTCGAAATGGAGGTGCGGGCCCGAGGAGCGGCCGGTGGAACCGCCAAGGCCTATGAGGTCTCCAGCGTGCACCCACTGGCCCACCTGCACGTCTATGCGGGAAAGGTGGCCGTAGAAAGTCTCTAGTCCGTTCTCGTGACGGATGATGATAAGGTTGC
Organism: Bacteroidales bacterium; assembly: GCA_017651785.1. Lineage (GTDB taxonomy): Bacteria > Bacteroidota > Bacteroidia > Bacteroidales > UBA932 > Cryptobacteroides. Next base: position 1,201 of record JAGCCD010000066.1, on the reverse strand, counting down.
CGTAGCCCCTGTGCGACTCGGCAAGACGCACGCGGCCGTCGAACGCGCAGTAGACAGGCGTCCCGGTGGGATAAGGCACGTCCGCGCCCTGATGCCTGCGGCCGTGACGCACTCCGAACCTGGAGAATACCTTGCCCTGATGGGGGCAGACGAAACGGCTTATGGAATCTACCAGGAAGATGGTGGTGTGGTAGTCTATGCTCTCAAGCGCTATGTTGTAGGGGTTGGTGACGTGCGTGTTCCAGTACTTCTTGAAGATGTCTTCTTCTGCAAGGGCAGAGACGTTCTTTATTACGGTCCAGGTGTTGTCGTCTTTAAGTACTATCTGGAAACGGCCGTCACCCACGTCGAGTGTGTCTACGGGGGCGCCGTTGCCCTTGGCGAACACCGTGAGCCAGCTGGAAATGTCTGCGGGACGTTCCTGCTCGTCCGGGATATCTACATCCAGGCTGTCCGGGTTGAAGGTTACCACGTCTGGAACGTCCAGCGTGTCTGAGGAGGCGCGCATAAGGGAATCTACCCGCGCCAGCACGAGGGAATCCGCTTTGACAGTCTGCCCGTATGCCGCTCCGCCCAAGAGCAGCAGCAGTGGAATGAGAAGGCGTTTCATCAGGCCCTCACCCCTCCGAACCGGGTTTCAATTATTGTCTGGGCCTCTTTGATCTTCTGCTGCAGGAGAGCGTCGTCCGAAGCTTCGCAGATGAAGCGCAGGTAAGGCTCGGTATTGGACGGGCGGATGTTGAACCACCACTGGGGGAACTCTGCGCGGTAGCCGTCGAAGTCCATAAATGCGGTGGACTGCTCGGAGGCGAGGAAATGGTCGCGCACCGCGTCCATTGCTCCCTTCTTGTCTTCTACGCGGAAGTTGATTTCTCCGGAGTTCTTGTAGCGGGTGATCTTGTCTATCTCTCCGCTGAGGGTGAGGCCTTTCTTCTTGAGGGCGGACACTATGCGGAGCACGATGATGGAGGCGAGCATGCCGCTGTCTGAATAGAAGAAGTCTTTGAAATAGTAGTGGCCGGCGAGCTCTCCGCCCCACAGGCCGTCTATCTCGCGGAGCTTGGGTGCGGCGAATGCGCGGCCCACGCGCCAGGTGTGCATCTCTGCGCCGTATGCGGCGAGCCATTCGCCCACAGCCTTTGAGGAGCGGATTTCCTGGAGGACGCGGGGGTTCTTCTCTCCCCTTTCGTCGCAGAAGTAG
>JAGCCD010000065.1 GCA_017651785.1 Bacteroidales bacterium | reverse complement strand
GGCAGCTGCAGGTAACGGCGTCGAACGGTTCCAGACGGCCTACCCGACCGTAGGTAAGGCGCATTGTTGAGTTGGCATCAGGGTAAACGGGCTGGCCCGCGGCCGTTTGCACGGCGTACCTGGCCCTGACATAGCGGCGGCGAAGGGACGGCAGGTCTGCAACGTGGGCTTCTGCGTCGTTGAAGTCGGTAATGCCCAGTTCCCGTACATACCGGAACAGCAGGTCATCCTTGACGGGGCCCTTGAAAGCGGCCGCCACTTCCCCATCGGGGCGCTTGCCGAAGCCGGCGAAGCAGGAGCCTTCCCACAGCCAGTCTGCCATCGCGGCGTAGTCGGTGCCGAAACGCTGCGCCATTTCCCTGTGCACGGGTTTGAAGAAGGACGAGTCGATGTTGGACATAAATTCCGCCACGGAGTAGGCCAGGAGCTCTTTTTCCACCCTGGGGTCGGTCTCCCTCAATCCCTGCAGCAGAAGGGCTCTCTGCCTTTCGCCTTTGCCCTCGGATGAACCCATGCGAAGCAGAGTACGGGAAAGGGTGATGCCACGGATGAGAGTCTCACGATAATACGCCTTCTGCTGCTCCAGGTGCCTTATTACGGCATATTCTGCATCCAGTGTATCCAGCAGGCCGGAGTATCCGGACATTGTGCTGTGCTCATAAGCGCGGCGTGCGGGAATGACGCCGAAGCGCCTCACGCAATCCACCTCTCCCTCCTGCAGCTCGGCAACGTTGCTCAGGCTGAAGAAGGCGTCTGAATACTTCATCCGAACCGACGGGTCTGCGTCCATCCATTTGCGGATAATAGCCATCTGGGCGGCGCGCAGGCGGTTTGTTACAGGCCGTTCTACGTTAACGGTATGGTCTACCTCCGCTGCCGAGGCATAACGGCTGGTATGGCCGGGATAGCCTATCACCATCGCGTAACTTCCCTCTTTATAGCCCTTTTCGCTCACCTTGAGGTGCCGGCGGGGATGAAGCGGCACGTTGTTGGGGGAATACTCGGCGTTGGAGCCGTCAGGGGCCGTATAGATACGGTAGAGGGCGAAGTCGGCCTTGTGCTGGGGCCACTCCCAGTTGTCTTCGTCTCCGCCGAACGCGGCAACGGTAACGGGAGGCGCGCCCACAAGACGCACGTCGGAATACACCGAATAGAGGGACATATAGTACTTCTCCCCCGCCCACATTGAGGCAAGACTTGCGTCCAGTCCCGTCTGCCTTGCATACCGTCCCTCCATGAGGAACGAAATGCGGCGGCTGCCGTGATTGGCTCCGGCGGCTGTCAGAGAGTCTGTGAGAGCGCGGACCTCGTCGGTAACGTCAATCACACGGCGGAGGAAAAAGACCTTTTCTCCTTTGAGAGGAATCTCTTCGGCGCGGGAGGCGGCCCAAAAGCCCTCCTCCAGATAGTTGTGACCGGGAACGCTCAGACCGGCCACCTCGCTGAAGGCGCAGTGATGGTTGGTGATGAGCAGTCCCTGGTCCGAAATCATACTTCCTGTGCAGAAGAAGCCTATCGACACTATGGCGTCCGACAGGCCGCCAGCCTCTTCGTTGTAGATCTCGCGGGCGCGCAGCTTGAGGCCCCGGGCCCGCATGTTCTTCTGCAGAGCCTTGTCCAGGTTCTGTATAAGCCACATTCCCTCATCTGCCCGCGCGCCTCCAAGGACGCACAGGCAGAGGGAAATGCTCGCGATGAGCTTCTTCAGCATAGGCGATAATAATTAGTTGCGCACGCAGCGGAGCGGACCGGCAATGCGGTAGCTGACCTTGGTTCCGTTGCAGGTGTAATCAGCTTCTGCATCCTTGTTCGTCATAGGCATGAAGCCATAGAACTGCAGGTTCTTCACACCGGAGGTTGCATCTCCGGAGGTGTTGTAGGTAACGCCGCCGTAAGTGGAACCAACCATCATGCTGGATGTGAGTTTGTCAGGATAAGAGGAGTTCCAGCCCTGCAGCATTGCAGATGTCTTGGTGTTGTCCTGGATAGAGACCATACCGTAAGCTCCCATATTGAATCCGTCGGCATTGAGCAGGGAAATAGAACCGTTGGAACCGTTGTAGTAAGGGGCATCGGCATTGGTTGTGGCTCCGACGCTCTTACCCACAAGGGCGACGATATCGTCAAGTGTGGGAACGTGCCAGCCGGAAGGGCAGATACCCTGGGCACCGGAAAGCGCCTCTGCGGCCTCGACGGTAGTGAGGTCTCCCACATTCAGGCCGAGAGCGAATTCTGCCTGATAGAGGTAGCCGTTAGCCGCGATGGTTGCTGCATCCGTGGCGAATTCAGCCCCAGAATTGTCGCTCTTGACCTTAAGGGGAGCATACACTCCGGCGGTCACATTGTTGATGTCTGCGCAAGCGGTCTTGCCGGCGGGCAGGTAAGCGAGGTTCTGTGCCATCCACCACTTGCCGTCCTTCATCTTAACCACGTTGTAGCGGACATTGTCGTAGGTGAAGTAACCATCTTCCAGATTCTCCTCGAACTGCACTTCTGCAGGCTCCTCGCCGTTGTCTACGGGGATTTCGCCGCCATCGCCCCAGTCGTCGATTGCGCCGGAGATTATGACGTCAAGGGCCTGGTCGCTAACCACTACGTTCACATTGTACTTCTTGCCGGCCTCGAGAGTTGCCTCTGCAAGCTTTTGCTCCATCTCCTTGCCGGATGCGGTGAGAACGAGGGTGATGATTGCGGTCTGGGCAGGGACGATTACCTCAAAGGTGTTGTCTCCCGACTTGTAGGCGATAATGTCGGTGGGCTGCATGTCGGCGGCTGTGGCGGAGAAGTCTGCGGCAATGTCTGCGGTGGGGATAAGGCCTTTGAGGACAAGCTTGTCGAGGCTGTAGGCATTCTCGTTGGTGAGGTTGATGACGAGCTTCACGAGCTTGTGCTTGAACGGCATAGTGACCGCATTGGAAGTGGGAACCACATTCTCTTTAATGGCGGCGATGAAGTCTGAAGAGGAGACGCCGCTGCTCTGATCTGTCTGCACGGAGAAGCTGGTGGGGACGGCGCTGGCATAAGGATAATATGCAGCGAGCGTTGAAGCGTCGGAGGCCTCGGGATACCACTGCAGGTCGGCAGTGAACTCCAGGCCGTTGTAGGTGAACTTCTGGTTGGTGGCATAGGCGCCGGAGGCACGGGTGACGGTAAGGCCCACGGCGTCGCCGTTCTCGAAGGCGGTGTCTGTTGCCTTGGTCATCACGGGCTCAAGGCGGATCTGACCCGTGCCCTGCTCGGGAGCGGGCATTTTGTTGCAGGCTGCCAGAGCGAGCAGGCAGGCTGCGAAGGCGATTGTTCTTTTCATTGCAGTAATTATTTGGTTAAACTTAAAATTCATATCCAAGCGTTATATGGGCAGTATGGCGCTCGCTGCCGGGGAGCAGCTTTATGCCGAATGCGTGCAGAAGCGAATAGCGTGCTGCAGCGTACATATTGTAGCCTCCGGGAAGGGTGAAGTTGTATCTAAGCCCGGCAGACAGGCCAACAAAGGTGGCGTCGTCCAGCTCCTGCTCACGGGCAAACCATTCTTCCATCCGGAATGGAGCGCTCACGACGCCCAGTTCCGGGTTGTCGTTGCCAATTATGTGACTGTGTTCTCCTATCTTGCAGCCGGCGGACAGACCGCCCTCCAGCTCAAAGCTGCCGAGCGGAAGCTTGCCTTCTGCATTTATTCGCAGGAGCGTAACCTCGTCCAGGTCCAGATAAGGGTACATAAGGGTGCTGCGGTCTTTCTCTTTAATCACGTGCACGCGAGTGTGCAGCTCGGCTCCGCCAGTGCCATAGAACGAGTACTCGGGGCCGCCGGAGAGGCTGCGGCGCTCGAAGATGCGGTTGGAGCCGTATTCCCGCGGCGTGGTAACTCCTCCTTCTGTAATCTTGTCTATCACGGATTCATCGGTCTCCTGCCTCATCCACTCAAAGCTTGCCTTGAAGACGTGCACTCCCGATGGACGGTGGAGTGTCCAGCGGAGCTTGGCATCCATTGTGGACCCGGGGAAGCGGAACCAGGAATAGCCCTTCTCCCCCACTTCTCCTGTGGTGCGCAGGTATTCAAAGTCTCCGTAAAGGAAGCCTCCCAGTTCTGCCTGAAGGGCAAGGCCGTAAGAAAACTGCTTGACGGGGAGACGGTCTACGCCGTTCTCTGACAGATGCACGCCGTTGCCGTCCCAGACCTTGTAGGTGCCGTACATAAGGCCCTTGTCCAGGAAAGCGTAATACGACTCCGCCGTGGCGGTGCCTATCTGCTCGGCCTGCACGAATTCCGAGTCCTTGCCAAAGATGCCGGATACACCCAGCACCACTCCGTCGCCGTCCCATATGAGCGAAGGTACTATTTCAAGCTCCTGCCTGTAGGTGGTGTGGCGAAGGTCCTTGCGTTTGGAATAGTTGGCTCCGTCAAAACGGAAAGTGGCGCCGGGGGTGACGCGGGAGTCGTTTTTCCAGGCAATTCCGCCTCCCATACCATACTCCTGCAGCGTCTTGGCGCCGGGGGTGAATTCCAGTATGTCTATGGGGTAGTAGCCGGGACGGGTGAACATTGAGCCGCACATTCCATCTCCTCCGGACATAGCGAAGGAGAAGCTGCCGGTTAGAAGGATATCGTAAAAATGGACCTCGGTATCGGCGTTTACGCCTCCCTTCCAAAGGGTGGGAGCCTCGCTCTGGCTGCGGTAGCCGCCGGACTCAACGCCTCCAGTGAGTTCTACCGACGAGCGCTTGATAAGGCCCGCTATCGCGACGCGGGGCGAGGACGATGCAGCCAGGCCGGCTATGTTGCGGCCGTCTCTCCACGCTTCCCAGTCGTATATTTCCTGCGAGCGGAGCACGGATGCGGGAAGCGCCATGCTCAGCAACAGCATCCCCTTAAGGATGAAGCGATTGCGTTTCCCGTTCATAAAAGTCCTGACTTGAATTGTTTGTATCCTGAAGAATCTCGAAGCCCGCTGTGGCCGATGCTTCTTCATCTATACGGCGCATCACGGTGCGGCCCTTGTATATCTCGCTTAGCGTTACGTAACCTGCATCTACCGAGGCCGGAAGCCTCTTGCGGTTGTCTGTTGAACCGCCGTTAAACACCTCAAGCGCGTCTACCACCCACGAAATAGGAACAGTCACAACCCTGTCGGCGGAGCTGCCGGGGACCTGCACCAGGTGGGTGTCGTCTTGCACGAAATCGTAGATGTCTGTATCCTCGGGGCGGAAGAGCACGAGGGTGGGAGAAGAAAGCGACAGTGTATATGCGTTTGCCTGGCCGGTCTTTATTACAACCTCGAGGTAACGGGCCTCATCTATCTTGTCTCCCGGCACGGGGTGATAGAGGGGATTGGGGAAATAGACCGGATTGTAGCACACGAAGTATCCGGGCACGTTGAGGTTCACCGACATAGGATAGCGGGCAGCGTGATCTATCGCTCCCCTGAAGCAGATCACAGCATCTGCGCCCGGAGCCAGGGGGAACGCAGAGCCGTTGCCGCCTATTCGCCACACCGCCTGGATGACCGGGAGGAAATCCGGCAAACCGCCGTCGGGGCCGATCCAGGGATTGGAGGCGTTGCTGTTGTACGGAGAAAGCGTGCCAAGGCACAGGCCGTCAAGCATATAAGGCTCCGTGTCGTTGTTGTGCACTATGACGTACTGGTCTGACTGATAGGTTCCCTCTTCCGGCACTTTGCTGCAGCCGCCGCAGTAGAGTTCCTTAATGACCAGCGAACCTGCCTTTGAATAGATGAGCGGCAGAACTATGTCTGCATCTTTGCCGGCTACCACTACTTTGTCCAGCGTGCCGTTGAAGACGGAAGAACCGTCGCGGTCGTGAATCGAGATGCGATATATTCCGTCCGGCAGAGTGGTGGCAACGCGGCCGGATGCGTCTGTGAGCAGGTAGTATTCACCCTCTCCGGATACGTTCTCTATGGACACTGAAGCGCCGGCCCGGGGAGCGAAGCCCTCGGGGTATTGGGCGGTGACGCTGATGTTGTTGAGCGTACCGGCATACGGGGCGCCAAGTTCCATGCAGGCGCTGACAAGCAGGAGCGCGGCGAGTCTTGCTAAAACTTTAATCTGCATGTGAGACCGTAATAGAAGTTGGGGGTGAATATGGCACTGACACCCGTAGCACGGCTGGTTACGAAACGGCGGGAGTTGGTGAAGTTATTGGCGAAGAACGACAGAGACACGTGGTCTCCTATCTCTTTGGTGACGCTGAGGTTTGCCGAGACGTAAGGCTCGTAGCCGTCGGCCGCGAAAGTGTAGATGTTGCCGGAGCGGAGGATGAGGCGGGACAGCTCGGGGTTGGAGGCGGACTCATCCGTCCAGGGGTGGACGGTGCCGTCCAGGTCTATGTACGATACGGGGTAAACCGCTGTGTATGAGTTACCTTCGTAGATATTACCTCCGGTGGGGGCGCTGGAAGAAGCACTCACCGTGAAGGCGCGGGACGACGTGTACTGCGAGTTGCGCAGCAGCGCCGCCTCTACCCTGCAGGTAATGACCAGGCGTGCCCTGGGGATGTGGGTGATAGTTGTGAGGTTGGCATCTACGTTGTCTGTACGGCGGCCGTTCCAAACACCTGCATTGCCCTCGTATATGCCGGCATACTGGAAGGAACGGTTGGGAAGCGACGTGTGCGACCATCCGTTCTGATAGTAGTAGACGGGTTTGTCTGAAGTGAAGTGGGAATGGTTCCAGGCTGCGTCCAGGCGCACCTGGGTGGCGATGGGCTTGATTTCCGGGAAGTCTACCGTTAGCTCTACGCCGTAGCGGTGAATGTCGGCTCCGTTCTCCTGACGGTGGGAAGCGGCAAAGGTGCTGTGCGTGACCTTGAGCTCGCCGGGAGTGTAAAAATCGTCAGTTTCCCGGAAATAGACTATTCCGGTCTGGTGGTCCACCACTACCTGGGGATCGGCGGGCATGGGGTAGCCGGCGGGCGTGCCCGTGACATTGTATGAGAACGGCT
>JAGCCD010000064.1 GCA_017651785.1 Bacteroidales bacterium | reverse complement strand
GTCGCGGCGCGACTCAAATCCGGCATACTGGGGAAGGTCTACCCATGCGGGAGCTGCTACCCTGTCGAAGTTATTGACTATCAACACGGTGCCCCCGTTCTTGCGGTGCGGCATACCAACAGAGAGAATCTCGCTCGGGAAGCTCTCGCCGCCGTCGTTGTAAGCCGTTACCTTGAAGGAATACAGGTGCCCCGGTTCCAGCGGCATAGTAGTGCTGTTGTCTGAAATGGGCACTCCCTCGTCAAAGGCGCCGTCATCGATACGCGTATAAAGCATATAGCCCCCTGCGCGGGCAGTGCGCTCAAGAGGGTCGTCCGTAGCTTCCCACGAGAGGCGCACGTCTCCCTCGGGCGTAAGCAGGGCGGAGAAGGCGTGAGGCGGAAGCGGCTGCACCACATATGAAGTGCTGTAACGGCACGCCAGGTACTTGAGTATTCCCTTGTACACGGCGCGCGAGGCAAGGAACCGGAACGACGGATCCAGGCCATATCGCATATCCGCGAAGTTCTGGTGCGACAGGAGCTCCAGCAGCACGGCAGGAACGTCCGTGGTGCGCGACTCGCTGTAGGAGCGGTCCCAGGTCTGGCGTCGCGTCCACTGGGGCTCGAAGCCAGTGCGGATGTCCTCCACCACCTGCGTCTGGATAAAGTCGGCCATGGTTCTGGAGGTCAGGCGGTCTGCACCTCCGGAAAAGTTGCGGGAGCCCTCGTTCCGGAGCGTATAGATTGCAAGCGTTCCTACGATACTGTCGTTAGGGGTTACGCCGGCGTCTGTGTGGAATGCGAGCGAGCAGTCGAACGGTATACCCTTGCGGCTCTTGAGCATCCTGACCCAGGCGCCGCGGATGGCGTAGTCGTTCACGTAATCGGTGTCCCAGGCGCGCAGAGTGCTGTCTGTTCCCGCCCAGGGCAGCCAGTAAGAGGCGCCTTCTATGTAGCTGGGCATTCCAGAAAGACGGCCGCCGCGCAGCACCTTGCCCATACCTCCGCCAAAGCGGACGGCGTCTGCGGAAACGGTTTCTCCGGCATTGCCCCTGTTGTCGAGCTCCACATGGCCTGAGGTTCCGGGGCCGAATTCGAAGGTTCCAAGGTACACCCAGGTTCCGCCACCCTTTCTCTGGTCTACCTCGAACTCGGTGTCGCCTCCCATATGCCTTACGGTGTAGTGGGCGGAGCGGCTGCTGGTCTTGGAAGTGGCGTAGCTCACATATACGGCGTACTCCCCTCTCTGCGGGATAACCGGCGTCCAGACGGCGCGCGCCGCCGGAGAGACGCTGCACCAGGCAGTGCGGGTGGTTCCGGCAGTGAAGGGATTGTCCGTTATCTCATATTCCTGCTTGAGGTCAGCAAACCCCACAGTTCCCTTTTCCCAGGGGCCATTCTCAGTGTACTCTCCCAGAACGCGCAGCGGAGCGCCTTTGGGCTCGCGTACGAAACTGGAATCGTTGTCGCAGATAACTTCCTGGCGCTGCGTATCCCTTTCACGGGGCGTCATAACGTAGGCGCCTGCATTCTCCAGCATAGGGATGAGATAATCCAGAACATAGCTCTGGGTGTACATGTCTTCCACAGTGCGGTGAAGGGTGGCGCGCTGCCATTTCCAACGGTCCTGCTCTTCGTTGAAATACAGTCCGTGACTCTGCCACAGGGCTATATGCCGGCCGCTCAGGCCCCTTGCAATGCGGCGTGCACCGGTTCTGCGCACGAGCGGTATGCGTGGCTGATTGGGAATGGAATATGCGAACGAGGGCGATTTGCCGTTACGGGTAAGCACAGGGGTTGCAAGTTCCTCTATCTTACAGCCGGATGCCATGCAGCGGCCGATCTGGTTTTCTCCAAGCTGTGTCTGCCCCTCCTTGCTGAATTCGGAAAGGAACCAGGTGATGTCTGCCTCGTGCCAGGGATAGTCCGAGAAGCCGCGGGCAAAATACAGGTCAAGGTTGCCGTCGCGCACCATTACTTTCTCTAGCTGCACCTGGGACACTACTTTGAATCTCCGGTTGCAGCGGGCCGTGAGAGTATCGCAGACCGTCTTGAAGTCGGCGGCCTTGGGAATGCCCTGGGCGCCTGCACCCAAAGATGCGAGCAGCAGCGCGGCAGCTGCGAGAAAAGCTTTATGACTGGCGGCGCGCATGTGCGAAAAAGCTTACTACAAAGACAATTACGGATGAAATAATCATGCCGAGCATATCGGCCTTGAGGTCGTTTGTGTCCTTTGCCCTGTAAGGGAGGATGCCCTGAATGTACTCGGTAAGGCCGGCAAGCAGGCAGCCGCAGGCAAAGATGAGTACTATCAGTCCCAGGGTTCCGGCAATGCTCATCTTGTCCGTTCGGAAAGACAGGAAGGCCAGCACAGGGAAAGGAAAGAACATCAGGAAGTGCGCCACTTTGTCCGACTCAAGCCCGAACAGCGTTTTGGGCATGGTATTGGGCGATTTGAGATTGGCAAAGCACAGCACGGCCACCAGCGCTACGTAGAGCACGGTGATTATGGCGAATAGGGTTGTTCTCTTCATAACGATTGCATTTCGTAAAGCTTGCGGTAATAGCCCCCGCGCGACAGGAGCTCTTCGTGACGTCCCCTCTCTACAATACCGCCGTCTTCTATGACGATTATCTCGTCCGCGTTCTTGACGGTGCTCAGGCGATGGGCTATGGCAATGGTGGTACGGTCTTTCATAAGCCTGTCCAGAGCGTCCTGGACGGCTTTTTCGGACTCGGAGTCAAGGGACGAAGTTGCCTCGTCCAGTATCAGTATGGGCGGATTCTTGAGCACGGCGCGCGCTATGCTTATCCTCTGGCGCTGGCCGCCGCTCAGGAGCGCTCCCCTGTCGCCCACAGGAGCATAGTATCCGCCTTCTTTCTCCATTATGAAACCGTGTGCGCCTGCTATGCGAGCGGCCTCCTGTACCTGCTGGAGAGTGGCGTTTTCGTTGCCGAAGGCGATGTTGCCAAAGACGGTGTCGTTAAACAGCACGGGGTCCTGGCTCACGATGCCCAGAAGGGAGCGCAGGTCACGGATGGCAATGCTGCGGATGTCTACTCCGTCTATCTTGATGCTGCCGCTGCAGACATCGTAG
>JAGCCD010000063.1 GCA_017651785.1 Bacteroidales bacterium | reverse complement strand
CTATCCTGGCGATGGCGGTTCCCCAGTTGTCCATACGGCCGGGCTCGACCTCAATCCAGGCCTGAAGTTCTTTCTCCTTCTGCTTCTCGCGGCCTATGATGTCCAGCGCCTCGAAGGCCTCTTTTTCACCGATCCACTTCTTCCAGCGGTTGGAGGAGCCGGAGTATTTGCTTGCGTACTTGAGGCTTACGGCCTCGTCTGCGCGCATTGCCTTCCAGAGGATGTCCTGGCGGATGCCGCGTGCGGCGATGCGGATGTCGTTCACCGCGAGCATCTCTTCAAGCTGGGCGGCGGTCTGGAAGCGCTGGGTGCTGCCGGGGTAGCCCATAATCATTGCGAAGCTGCCTTCTTCTATGCCCTTGAGCGACACTCCCAGGAACTGTTTGGGGGTGAAGGGGACGTTGTCGGCCGAGTAATCTGCAGGTTCGTTGTCGGGACCGGCATATACGCGGAACATTGAGAAGTCGCAGGTGTGACGGGGCCACATCCAGTTGTCTGTATCTCCGCCGAACTTGCCCACAGATGCCGGGGGAGCGCCCACGAAGCGCACGTCACGGTATACTTTGGAAACGATGAGGTACTGTACGTTGTCGTTGTAGAAGCTGGTGATGCGCACCTGGCAGTTGGGATTCTCCTTTTCCGCAGCGGCTATGAGGGCGCGACGGTCGGCTCCGGCGGCAAGGGTGTCGGTGACGTCGGTCATGCTCTGCAGGAAGCGCACGGTAAGACCGGGAACGGGTAGCTCGCCGTCGGCATCCATTGCCCAGTAGCCGTCCTCGAGGTAGTTGTGCTCGGGGGTGGAGAGCGACTGGATGGCTCCGTAGCCGCAGTGATGGTTGGTTACGAGAAGGCCGCGGCCGGAGATGATCTCTCCGGTGCATCCGCCGCCGAACTGTACGATGGCGTCTTTGATGGAGGAGTGGTTTACGCTGTAGATCTGGTCCGGAGTGAGCCGGGAACCGAGGTTGCGCATGGCGTCTGCGTTCATCTTCTCCAGGAGGGGAAGGAGCCACATGCCTTCGTCTGCCTTAACCGTTGCGGGAAGCAGCATAATGGCGCAAGCGAGTGCGAAAAGTGTACGTTTCATATCTTAAAATAATGTTGGTTCCAGTTCTTTGGGGTGGAAGGAGCGCCGGTGTTCGGGTGTGTAGCCAAGGCGCTTGATCGCGTCTATGTGCTCCCTGGTGGGGTAGCCGGCGTTGTGCTCCCAGCCGTAGCCGGGGTATTCCAGTGCCAGCCGGGCCATATGTTCGTCGCGGGCCGTTTTTGCAAGGACCGATGCGGCGGCAATGCTGGCGTAGGTTGCGTCTCCGTGCACCACGGTTTTGTATGGGATGCCCCCAAAGGGGGTGAATCTGTTTCCGTCTATCAGCAGGAAAGCGGGCCTTACCTTAAGTGCCTGCACCGCCCTCTGCATTCCTGTGATGCTGGCTTTGAGTATGTTAAGCCGGTCTATCTCTTCTGCGCTCACGCATACTACGGCCCATGCCACGGCGTCTTTCATTATGGCGTCACGCACGGTCTGCCGGGCTTTGGCACTCATCTGCTTGGAGTCGTTGAGCAAGGGGTGAAAGTAGTCCGGCGGCAGTATGACGGCGGCGGCGAATACCGGGCCCGCGAGGGGACCGCGGCCCGCCTCGTCGCAGCCGGCCTCCAGGCGGCCGGGTTCCATACAGCACTTCAGTTTCGGCATCATTTCGCAAATGTAATCATTTTCTTTGACCGGGCTTTTGCAATCCGCAATAAAATCACTAAATTTGCAGGCTTTGATAAATTGATAATCAATAAATCCAGATACAATGAAAGAATACTCCACAAAAGACGTCCGTAACGTTGTCCTTCTCGGTGCCACCAAGTCCGGAAAGACCACCCTTGCGGAGGCTATGCTCTATGAGGGCAAGGTTATCACCCGCATGGGTACAATAGAAGACAAGAACACCCTGTCCGACAGCAACGAGCTCGAGAAACTCAACCAGCGTTCCATTTACGCCACCCCTCTGTATGCAGAGTACAAGGGCAGCAAGATCAACTTCATCGACGCTCCCGGTTCCGACGACTTCATCGGCGGCGCCTATTCCGCATTCCGCGTGTGCGAGAGCGGTGTTCTCCTCGTTAACGCCCAGCAGGGCGTAGAGGTTGGCACAGACAGCTTCATCCGCCGTGCAGAGGAGCAGAAACTCCCTATGATCGTTGCCGTGAGCCAGCTTGACGCCGACAAGGCGGACTGGGATACCGTGCAGAACTCCATGAAAGAGACCTTCGAGGGCAAGATGGTGAACGTCCAGTTCCCCGACGCCACCGGTGCCGCCTTCAGCGGTATCATCGACGTTCTCACCATGAAGTACTACAAGGACGGCCAGGAGCTGGACATCCCCGCCCAGTTCGCAGACCAGGCAGAGGAGTACCGCGAGGCCCTCATTGAGAAGGCCGCCGAGTTTGACGACGCCCTTATGGAGAAATACTTCGAGGAAGGCACCCTTTCCGAGGAAGACATCCACGCAGGCCTCAACAAGGGCATCGTGGCAGGTGACGTATATCCCGTCTTCTGCGTATGCGGCAAGAAAGACATCGGCGTAGCACGCCTTATGGAGTTCATCAGCGAGGTTGCTCCCGCTCCCGCAGTGAAAGAGAACGGTCCCGCCTCCATCTTCATCTACAAGAGCGACGTAGAGCAGCACCTCGGAGAGGTTTCCTACTTCAAGGTGATGAGCGGCACCCTTACCGCAGGAATGGACCTGGAAGACCCCGTGTCCGGTGGCAAAGACCGCCTTTCCGCCTTCTACGCAGTTGCCGGCAGCAAGAAAGAGCCCGTCACCAGCCTCCACGCAGGAGACTTCGGCTGCGCCGTCAAGCTCAAGAACAGCAAGTCCAGCACCACCCTCGCCATCCCCGGCTCCGGTCTTAACTACGACAAGATCCAGTATCCCGCTCCCAAGTACCGCTGCGCCATCAAGGCAAAGGTACAGCAGGACGACCAGAAGCTCGGCGAGGCTCTCAAGAAGATTTCCGCACAGGATCCTACCGTGGTTGTAGAGTACTCCAGGGAACTCCGTCAGACCATTCTCTCCGGCAACGGCGAGCAGCATATCAACATCGTAAAGTGGCGTCTCAACAACGAGTTCGGCCTTGAGGTTGAGCTTTTCGCTCCCAAGGTGCCTTACCGTGAGACCATCACCAAGGTTGCAAACGCCCAGTACCGTCATAAGAAGCAGTCCGGCGGCGCCGGCCAGTTCGGTGAGGTTCACCTGCTGGTCTGCCCTGCAGAGGGAGAGCTCAACACCAAGTTCAAGATTGACGGCAAAGAGACTCAGCTCAATGTCAAGACCCAGGACATCACCGAGCTGGAGTGGGGCGGCAAGCTCGAGTTCTACAACTGCGTCGTAGGTGGCGCCATAGACCTCGGCTTTATGCCCGCAATCCTCAAGGGTATCAAGGAAAGGATGGTAGAGGGCCCTCTCACCGGTTCCTACGCCCGCGACATCCGCGTCTTCGTGTACGACGGCAAGATGCACCCGGTAGACTCCAAGGAAATCGCCTTCATCATCGCAGGCCGCAACGCCTTCCGTGAGGCATTCCGCAACGCCGGACCCAAGATCCTCGAGCCCATCTACAACGTAGAGGTCATGACCCCCAGCGAGTATCAGGGCGCAGTAATGTCAGATCTGCAGAACCGCCGCGGTATCCTGGGCGATATGGGAGCAGACAAGGGTTTCGCAATCCTCCGTGCACGTGTGCCTCTGGCAGAGCTCTACCGTTACTCCACCACCCTCAGCTCCCTCACTGCAGGCTCTGCAACCTTCAGTATGGAATTCGCTGACTACCAGCCCGTTCCTGGAGATGTCCAGACCAAGCTCCTCGCCGAGTACGCAGCTCAGGAGAAGGACGAAGACTAATCAAAGAAGACTGAGTAGAAGTCTTTATTGGGAGTTTCCTTTTCGAGGACCCGCTTTTTCAGGCGGGTCTTTTTTGAACTTATGCCGGAGGTGTTTTCTCCCAGGATGGCGGCAATGGCCGGGTCTTTGAAACCGGCGAAGATCAACGAGACAAATCGGTAATGCTCTTTTGTCTCCTGCGGGAAATCTGTCCGGTACTTCAGCATTATGTTGTCAAGATCCTTATTGAGCCGTTGTTCAAAGTCGCCGTATCTGGCCTCCCTGTCGGATAATTCATGAAAAATGTCAATGACAATAGTCTCCAGCTGTTCCGGCAGCACGGATTTCCTGACATCTTTTCCGTACAACTTTCCCAACGTCGCAAATTGGCGTCTATACATTTTAATGTATGATTTCCATTTTTGTTCTGCCAGTTCTTTGTTAAGAGTATCATCTTTCTCACAAGCCTTTAACTCATATAGAGCCTGAGTCAATTCCCGATTGTTCTTTTCCAGTTCGTCACGCTCTTCCCGGACAAGTATCAACTGGCGCTGTTTCAGAATAATGAATACCAAGACAAGAGACAGAAGCCCGAGGACCCCAATAACAGATAGCAACATCACTTTTGTAGCTTTCTCTTCTGACTGCCTGGACAGTGTGGAATAATAATCACTTACTGATTTGTATGCTGATTGAGATTGTTGCATGATAACAAACTCACCACTCTCTTTCCGGTATTTTTCCAATAAGGATAATGCTTGCTCAAAATCTCCTTTGTCTCGGGCAATCAAATACTTCCAGAAAAGCGTTTTCACGTTGTCCGGTACATCTTTTAGGCGGCCAAGTAAAGAATTACTTTGTTCCAATTGTCCGTTATGTAACAGAGCATAAGCATATTGATAATACATATCCGCTGAAAACCAGGCACCAAGTTCTTGTGCCTCTTTAAAATAGCTTACTGCTCTTGACGCGTCAAAGTTTTCCTTGAAGACCTCATTGTTTGCTAAACCAACCAAAGCCTGAGGATAGAAACGCGATGTCGGGTCGATTAACGAGTACAGACTATCTGATTTGGCAAAGGCTCTGTTGTCATGGTAAGCAAAGGCCAACAGGTAGGTCGCATTATCAATATACTTTTCATCACCGTATTGACGGAAATAATCATATGCCTTTAGACGGTATTGTAATTCTTCGTGATCGCTGTAATTCTCGTGATATACCGCGGCCGTCCATGCGCAGATCATGCCTTTCAACCATAAACTGTTTATGTGTTCAGATATGTGTAAAGCGATTAGAAAGTCCTTAAGTGCAGAGTCGAAATCCTTATTGTTGTAATGCAGCCGTCCTTTGTAGAAATGCATCCTCGCCCTTTCCTTAGAATTGCCGAACTTCAAATAATAATAATCTGCGGGCTTGATAAGAGAATAATCTGTTGAGTCTATTCCACACCTGTCTATTGACATAGTGTGAAGCAGGGAATACCTGGCTTTAGTTCTTAAAGAATGAAAAGCTGCGGTATCCATTTGCTCGAGGATATAACGGGCACTGTCCGGTTTCTCCATCATCAGTTTCTCTGCTTCGTTGAAGCGGGCGGCAACGTCTGGGTGTTGGCCGCAAGCGGATGCCAGCACAGCCACAATAACCCAAAAAGCAAATCTGCGTTTTTTCATATTGGCAAAGATATACTAATTGAACCCATCTTCGACAGTTAAACACGAAGATTTTTGTCACGCGGCCTAAGTGCCTGAACCATAAGCGATTAGCGCAACACGCCAATTTCGCCACAATCCGTTAATTGGTTAATAATCAGAGCCTTAGCCTCGCAGCGCAACATCTTGTGCGTGACAACTTTTTGAGGCACGAAAGCCCAGAGAAACTGCTTCGATGTATACTATTACATATATTTGAGAAAAAACATATGAAACAAGTAGGAGCTTTTCTTTTAATCACGCTGTCTCTACTAACTCTTTCCTGCACCAAGAGTGGTGTTGAGGGGGTTGCACGGACTGATTCAATTCGCCAAGTGGCGAATCACAAGGTCACGTCATCGGATCTTCAGAATTATTTCTTAAGGGTAAAGAGTATTGTCCCAACAACATTCAAAGAGGCGTTGTATATGATTTTGAAGAGATGAATGGCTAATTCCTTGACGTGCAGCCTTTTCCTGATTTTTTGCATCTAATGATTAAAAACTTATAGTGATTATGAAAACAATTAATACCTTTTTATCCT
>JAGCCD010000062.1 GCA_017651785.1 Bacteroidales bacterium | reverse complement strand
GGGCCTCAGGATGTACAGCTCGCCGTTCTGGGAATATGCGACGGTGCCGTCCTGCGCCACTGATATGTAGCGGACGGGGTCTTTGGCGTAATGGGTGATTTGCTCCTTGCGGGAGGGGTTGCTTACGCTGGAGCGCCACAGGTTGATGGTGGTGCCGCCCTGCTCCGAAAGGTAATAGAAGGAGTCTCCGTCTGCGCAGAAGACGGGCTGACGGTTCTCTCCCTCGTACGTGCTGAGCTGGGTGAATTTGCCGTCCTGCAGGAACCACACGTCGCGCGTAACGGCAGAGGTGTGATGCTTGCGGAACGGGTCCTCATAGCCCTTGTAATCCTCGTAAAGTATTGCTCCGTCGGGCCTTACGCTGATCTCGGACATTGTGATGCTGGTGAGCAGCTGCGGGCGCTCCTCCTTGCCTCGGGCTGCCCAGACCTGGGGGTCTCCGGGGAACTCGCCGTAGGCAGGATCTGCCTGAAGGGTGGCGGTGAAGGCTATGCGGCCGTCTGGCAGAACGGCCTTGGGCGTTTCTGAGCCGGGATAATTGGTGATCTGCTTGGGCGTGCCGCCAATGGGTGTTGTGAGCCAGACATCTTTGCTGCCCTCACGCGTGGAGCTGAAATAGATCTGCTTGCCGTCGGGGGTCCAGACCGGGTCTGAGTCGTAGGCGGAATTGGTGGTGAGTTGCACGGCGGCGCCGCCGTTTGTGCTTGCCAGATAAATGTCTCCTTTGTAGCAGAAAGCTATCTGCTTACCGTCGGGAGAAATGGCGCTTTTCCTGAGCCAGAGGGGGCTCTCCTGTGCCGGCGCCTGGCCCCAGGCCAGCATCGCCAATGCAATCAATACGATTATCCTTTTCATATCCGAAAGGTACGAAATATAAAAGGATTTAGCAAAGGAATCTCTAGA
This sequence comes from Bacteroidales bacterium, assembly GCA_017651785.1. Taxonomy (GTDB): domain Bacteria; phylum Bacteroidota; class Bacteroidia; order Bacteroidales; family UBA932; genus Cryptobacteroides. The sequence goes on along the minus strand of JAGCCD010000062.1, from coordinate 3,561 downwards.
TACCTACCACCAGGCCGAAGCTGAGGGTGCGGACGCCGTTGGCGCCAAGGTACAGCGGCGTGAGGCCGTACGAGGCGAAAAGGCCGATGGAGCGGTATGCGACGCCGGCCTGAGCCGAGAGGCGGAAGCGGTTGAAGGCGGCGCCCTCGGGGGCTGCGGCAGGCGCGGGGTTGCCGAGCAGCACGGCGGGAGCGGCGCCGGCGAAGAGCTTCCAGCTGCCGCCGGGCTTAACGGCCAGGCGCAGCGGAGCGTTGAAGTATGAGGCGTGCTGCAGGAACTCCCAACCCACGGCCACGTTAGCCTCCAGCGGACCGCTCTTGCTGGTAAAGCGCAAGCCCAGCATCTCGAAGCTGTAGGTGAAGCCCGGGTCCCTTAACGCCGGTGCGCCCGGAATGTACACCTGCGTGGAGGCGCCGAAATACATCGGCAGAACGGCTCTGATGGTGACCTCTGTCCTGCGGGCCGAGGGCAGCTTGCGCACGTCTTTGTAGAAGTCTGTGCGCCCGGAGGCCGCGAAGGTCGCAAATGCTAGAAATACAATTACTAACGGGAGCCGTTTCATATTGCAAATATAGACAAAATAATTATATTTGTGACGATGAAAACCGCCGCACGCATACTCGCCGGAGTCCTTTTCCTTCTTGCCGCCGCCACCTCCGCTATGGCGCAAACGGACGTCGTTCGCAACGACGACTGGATGACCCGGCAGACAGACACCCTCCGCTACGTTGTCCGCGGCGTGGTGCGGGACGCCTCAAGCGGCAAGACGCTGGACGCCGTGGCCGTTACTATCCCCGGCACCTCCTTCGCCACCGTCACCAACAAAGACGGCTCCTTCGTCATCAAGTCCGACATCAAACCGCAGTACGTCAGCTTCACGCTGCTGGGATACAACTCCCAGACGCTACCGGTGTCGGAGCAGGAACTCAAGGTGCGCCTCACCCGCGGCAGCATAGAGCTCACCCCCGCCACCGTGGTGTCCGGAGACCCATTGCAGATCCTCCTCTACGCCATCTCCAAGATCGAGTCCAACGCCCCCCGCCAGCCGGAACTGTTCGACTGCTTCTACCGTGAAACGGTGCAGAAGCGTCAGCGCTTTATCTATGTGTCTGAGGCAGTTACAAAGATGTACAAGGCCGCCATGGCAAACATCTTCGGACGTGACAGGGCAGCTGTTGTAAAGAGCCGCCTGCTCGCCAGTCCCCGGCAGTCAGACACCCTCGGCGTCAAAGTGCTGGGCGGCCCGGTAATGGCCGTAGACCTTGACATGGTGAAGCACCGGGACCTTGTATTCGACGAGAACCAGCTCAGCAGCTACAGGCTTGAAACGCTGCTTCCGGAGGTCATCGACGGCCGGCTTCAGTTCGTCATCGGCTTCAGCCCCGCGGTAGAGGAAGACTACGCCCTTCACTTCGGCAAAGTATACATAGACCAGGCAACCTACGCCATCACAAGGTTCGAGACGTCTTTGGACGTATCAGACCGCGCCAAAGCAACGCGAGCCATGCTCGTCAGCAAACCCGCCGGCCTCAACTTCCGCCCGCGTGAGATGTCGCTGGAAATCAATTACAAACCCGAGGCCGACGGCGCCTGGCGCCTGAGCTACCTTCGCACCCGCTTCCGCTTCAACTGCGACTGGCGCAAACGCCTCCTCTACACAGACTACACAACCGTCTCGGAGATGGTCGTCACAAACCGCTACACCGGCACCGACGCCGTCCCCATCCAGCGCTCGGAAGAATTCCGTTCCACCTATTCCCTGGCAGACAAAACCCAGTTCTACGCCGACCCCGCCTTCTGGGACGCCTACAACATCATCGAGCCCACGGTTACTCTTGAGCACGCCATCGGCAAGCTTAAAAAAGTAGAAACAGAATAACGTCATTGCCGGCTTGTCCGGCAATCTTGAAGATACGAAAAAAGGAGCCGACAGCAATCTGTCGGCTCCTTTGCGTAGGGACGATCGGATTCGAACCGATGACCTTTTGAATGTGACTCAAACGCTCTAAACCAGCTGAGCTACGCCCCTGAATAATCCCTCCCCGGCCTTTCAGCCCGAAAGGGACTGCAAATATGACACTTTTTATTCAATTTTGCAAATAATCCGCATCACATTGGCCGCACAATCTCAACCCTCAGGCCAAGGGCACCTACAATACGGTAGAATGTACTGACACTGGGAGTCATGGTTCCGTTTTCTATCTTTGAAATGTAGCTTTTGGTTGTGCCGATTCTTGAGGCGAGCTCAGACTGAGTCACCTTCTCTCCCTTGCGGACATCACGTATGATCTGTCCGGAATAGAAAGCATAGGCACGCTCTTCTGCAGTTGCCCTCTCAGGGGTTCCAGGAGCTCCGAATACAGAATCCAGAACCACATCATAGTCCCTTACCTGATAGTCATTAGTATGCTCTTTCATAATACTCGTTTCTCAGTTTTTTTGCTTGTTCAATAACTCGTCGCGGCGTTTTTTGCTTCTTCTTCTGAAAACTGTTCAGCAACACCACTATATTCCCTTTATCAAAGAAAAAGAGAGTCCTGAATATATTGCCCTCAAACTCAGTTCTCAACTCATAAATGCCATTATCTAAATGTTCAACAAACTTCCTCGGCAATCTGTCCATAGTCTTTAACAGAAGCAGGCCATATTGAACCTTTGTCTTTTGATCATCAGTAAGAGTGGCCATAAAAGCCTCGAAGTAACCGCCATATGTATGTATCTTTCTCTCCATCGCAAAGGTAATAAATAAGTTTCAGTATAATGCAACTTGTGCATTAATTCTTCAACAAATCTACACTTCGCAACTAAGAAGTAAAAGGTATTACAAGCTTGTAATTATTAGGAATTCTGGAATAATGAATTATCCAAATACAGGAATGCGGAAAGACAAAACGAGTGCGTCGGGCCATTTGTGGCCGGAGCGTTTTCTGTAAGTGATTGATACTTAAGGAGGATTCAGTTCTTATTGACAATCAGGCAATTACATTTTTACGGCAGATGCCTCCCTACACCACCAGACTCCCGGGAAGTTCCCTGCAGTTGTAGCGCGAGGCCATAGATTCGCCGTAGGCGCCGGCGCTGCGGATGGCGATCAGGTCTCCCCTGCGGCATTCGTTGAGGACTACCCCTTTGCCAAAGACGTCGGAGCTTTCGCAGACGGGGCCCACCACGTCGTACTTGCACTCGGGGCCGTCTGAGCTAAGATTCTCTATCCGGTGATAGGCGTGGTAGAGCGCGGGGCGGATGAGCTCCGTCATACTGGCGTCCAGCACCGCAAACTGCTTGTAAAGGCCGTCCTTCACGTACAGGACGCGCGAGATGAGCGAGCCGCACGGGGCCACGATGCTGCGGCCGAGCTCGAAATGCACGGGGTACCGAAGGCCCATCATACGCTTGAAAACGTCAAAGTACCCCGCAAAGTCCGCCACGGGCAAGTGGTTCGGATGCTCGTACTCAATCCCAAGGCCGCCGCCAACGTTGATATCCGCCAGCTCTATCCCAAGGCCGCCCAGCATCTCCACGATGCCGTTTACGCGGTTGCAAAGGGACACGAAGTCGCTC
>JAGCCD010000061.1 GCA_017651785.1 Bacteroidales bacterium | reverse complement strand
GCCGCGCCGGCAACGGAGACAGCTTTGGGGTCGAGGTTGCTCTCTATTACGCAGAGGTACTTGAGGTCCTCCGGCACTCCTTTCCTGCGCAAAAGAGGTTCTATCTGGGGGAAATACCGTCAGGAGCGTTTGAGCATAAGCAGGGAAGTGCTGTGCATATAGGTGAAGGCCATTAGCTCGCGGTCCATGCGTTCGTATTTCTCGTCCGTATCGAAGCGGATGGTATCTCCGGCAAAGACTATGTATTCGGGCACGGCGGGAGACACCGGGTGGCCGGCGTCGGAGGGACGTTGGTACATTCCCTGTGCCTGCAGGGCTGCGGTAATGGCAAGCGCTGCGAGTATGATAATCAATCTTTTCATAATCAGATGATTCCGCTGCCAAGCAGCTCGGGGGCGTCCCATTTGTCTGATGGATCCGGCAGGGCATAGAATGCCGCGAACTGTCCCGGGGTGATGCTCCTCTGGGGCTTGTCGAACACTACGAACAGGCCGCTGGAGCGCATAAGCAGTACGGCGTTCTGAAGCTCCTGGCGGTAGCGGATGCGGCAGCGGCAGCGGCGTTCCTGCCCGACTGCCATAGCCAGGCTGTCACGCATCCAGTGCAGCTCGTCCGGGGCAATGCGCATAACCCTGCGCCACAGGCCCTTATGGTTTTCTCCTTCTCCTACGTATATGCGATTCTGCTCTATGTCTGTGGCAAGGACGAAAAGCGGATGCGCGTGTCCTCCCACGCCAAGGCCTTTCCGCTGCCCTATGGTGTAGAACTGCGCGCCCTCGTGCCTGCCGGCAACCACACCCCAAGGATTGGGCTTGTTGCGCGTCTTCTTGACGTGATGCCTGCCGGAGCGATAGGTTTCAGTCTCAAATACTATGTTGCTGTAGTCCAGAGGTTTGGAGAGCTCTTCCAGTTCTTCGTCGCTCAGCTCGCAGGGCTGCTTGGCGGCCAGAAGGGCGGCGTCTACGGCGTACTTTTCTGAATCCGCATACCAGGCGTCGAATACCTCTACGATGTCTCCCTCTACTGAGGTGAGCTTTTGCTGAAGGAACACGGGCAGGTCTACTTTGCCTACGAAGCAGATGCCCTGCGAGTCCTTTTTGTCCGCCGACGGGAGGTCTGCCCTGGCCGCCAGCTCGCGCACCTCGCTCTTGAGCATTCCGCCGATGGGGAACATGGCACGGGAGAGCTGCTCCTGGTCAAGGCGGCAGAGGAAGTAGCTCTGGTCTTTGCCCGGGTCTATGCCCTCCAGCAGCTGCCAGGAGCCGTCCGGGGCCTGCTGCTTGCGGCAGTAGTGACCGGTGGCCACCATGTCGGCGCCAAGCTCGCGGGCTTTCCCCAGGAAGGCGTCGAACTTTATTTCGCTATTGCAGAGGACGTCGGGATTGGGGGTGCGGCCGTGGGCATATTCGTCGAACATATAGTCCACCACGCGCTGCCTGTATTCGGCCGAAAGGTCTACGAAATAGAAGGGGATGCCGATTTTGCGGGCCACGAGCTCCGCCACATACTTGTCTTCTTCCCACTCGCAGTCGCCGTGGAGCGTGCCCTCGGTGTTATGCCAGTTCTGCATAAACATGGCAAAAACGTCAAAGCCCTGTGCTTTGAGCAACAGGGCGGCGACGCTGGAGTCTACACCTCCGGACAGTCCCACGCAGACTTTCATCGCAGGTCCGTGATGACCCAGCCGGAGCCGAGGGAGGAGGTGTCGAATGTAAAGCCGGCAGTTGTGCCGCTTTGGGGCGAACTTGTGATTGAAGTGAAGCGGAACGTTATCTCGGAGCCCGCAGGATCGCGGAATACGCCGCTCACAACTTTTTCTCCTACGGTGAGGTTGTGTACCTGCTCAAGCCAGGCGGAGGGGTTTGCGAGGAATTCCCTGGTGCCGTCGGAGGGCTCCAGATAAACCTCCTTGGCCTGGCTGTCTACGGTCCATTTGGTGGCGCCGTCGCAGTAAATCTCCAGTCCGTTGCCGCTTATGCGGTAACATTCTCCGTCTATGAGGGCTGTGCCGTTGGTACGCACCTGCACCTTCTCCTGCACCGAAAGGGCGTAGGAGAAGCTGACGCGGTTGCCTTCCAGCAACTGCCTCAGGGACTCGGTGCTGTTTTGCGCCATAAGCGCCGGGCACACGGCCGCGAGCAAAAGTATGATTACTGTCCTTTTCATTTTTGCAGCGAATCTATAAGGCTCTGGAGGCTTGCGAGGTCTGGGACAAGGACCTGGCGGGGCTTGGCTCCGTCCTGGGGTCCCACCACTCCGGCGTCCTCCAGCTGACCCATTACACGTGCAGCTTTGGCAAATCCCATACCGAGACGAGTCTGAAGGAAAGAAGTTGACGCTTTTTGCGTGTTAACCACCAGCTCGGCGGCCTCGCGGAAGCGCTCGTCAAGGTCTCCCAGGTCTCCTCCGCCGCCGGAACCGCCATCGGAAGATTCTTCCACTACCTCGGGCAGATAGTACGGCGTGTTGTAGCTCTTTGCGTAGCCCTGCTGGGAGCTGATGAACTCGGTTATGGAGTCTATTTCTTCTCCGCTCACGTAGCCGCACTGGATGCGCTCCGAGTCTATGCCGGCAGAGAAGAGCATATCGCCTTTACCGATGAGCTTTTCTGCTCCGGGGGCGTCCAGAATGGTCATTGAGTCTACCCTGGAGGCCACCCTGAAGGCGATTCTCATAGGGAAGTTGCTCTTGATGAGGCCGGAAATCACGTCTACGGAAGGACGCTGGGTGGCGAGGATGACGTGTATGCCCGCGGCGCGGCCCTTCTGGGCAAGGCGGATGATGGAACCGGTGATGCTGCGCCCGGCGGCCTTTGCCTCGGGCCCGCCGCCGCTGGTCATGGTTAGGTCTGCGTACTCATCTACCACTACCACGAGGTAGGGGAGGTAACGGTGACCCTGGTCGCTGCGGAGGTGGTGGTTGCAGTATTTCTCGTTGTAAAGGGTGACTTTGTTCACGCCGGCCTTTGAGAGGAGCTCGTAGCGGTCGTCCATCTCTATGCATACGGAGCGCAGGATCTTCTCTGCGTCCTTGGGTTTCTTGACGATGGCGGACGCCTGCTCGTCCTGCTCGTCTACGGCATCGGGCAGAACGGCAATGTAGTGGTGCAGCAGCTGGGCATATGAGGAGAACTCCACCATCTTGGGGTCTATGAACACGAACTTGAGCTCGGAGGGGTGCTTGCTGTACAGCAGCGAGCTCACTATTACGTTGAGTCCCACAGACTTACCCTGCTTGGTGGCGCCGGCTATGAGGAGGTGCGGCGCGTCTGACAGGTCGAACACCTTGACCTTCTGGGTGATTGTATAGCCTATTGCAACGGGGAGTTCTGCTTTGCTCTGGCGGAAGGCGTCGTCGTTCAGGAGGGCCTTGAGGGGGACGATGGAGGCGAAGTCGTTGGCTACCTCTATGCCCACCGAGTCCTCAAGCGTAACAACGCGTACGCCCTTGGCCTTTAGAGACATGGCTATGTCTTCCTGAAGGCGCTTGATGTCCGCTATCTTTACGCCGGGGGCAGGATATACCTTGTACAGAGTGACGGTGGGACCTACGATGGCGGTTACGTCGTTTATCTGTATCTTGTAGTTTGCCAGGGCGGCGCGTATGCGGTTGCGGTTGCGGACAAGTTCTTCCGTAGACACCTCGTGCCTGCCGGCGTTGTGCGACTCCAGCAGCTCGAGGCTGGGGAACTTGTACTTGGGAAGGCCGTCCGGCGGATCAAGGCGGTTGTTGATGGGCTTGAGTTCCTTCTGGACTTCCTGGTCAAGGGTGTCGTCTCTCTCTATGGTGAGGCTGCCGGGATCTTCCGGGGCGGGTTTGTCGGGCTTTGCGGGGGCTTCGGGCTCGGGCTTTACGGGCGCCTTGCGAACGGGAACAGGCTTTACGACGGGTTTCTCTTCTGCTGCCGCTACGGCAGGTTTTTCATATGCGGGGGCCACTACGGGCTCCTGGGGCTTGTCTTTTTTCCAGAGGCTGCCAAGCCAGGCGTTGAACCAGGGGGAGCTTATGAACAGCCAGACCACAACCAGAAGAAGGACGAAGAGGGCTGTTGGAACAAATCCCACGATGCGGATGAGGGAATCTGTGAGGTAGCCGCCGCAGGCGCCGCCCAGACCGCCGCCGAAGGCAGTTGACAGGCCGGCGATGCGGCCTATGTAGGCGAGCAGCAGCGACGCCACGAAGGCGCCGGTGAGCGTGAGGAGCAGTGTGCGGCCGAGCGGGAGTATCCACTTGCCCGTAAGGAGGCGGACCGCTATGACCACCAGGATTACGATGAGGGCGAGGCTGCCCAGGCCAAGGAAATCTCCCACCAGGAACTTGCCGGTCCGGTAGCCAAGGGAGCCGGCGGCGTTGGCCACCTGCTCTCCGGCGGTGAAGCTCATGTCCTGTTTCCAGTGGGTGAGGTAAGACACGGTTGCAACAAGGACGAAGAGGGCCAGTACGGCTACGCACAGCCCCAGTATCCTGACTGCGGAAGCCCTCTGGTTCTCGTCCCAGTTTCTTATGAATCGGGGTGTTTTCATTATTTTCTGCGGCCCTTGTTCTTGCGGTGTTTGTTATTGCGGTTCTGCCCGCTGCCGGGGCCGAGCGAAAGGCCCGGACGGGCGAAGGAATTGTCGTAGTTTACCTGATGGAGCTTGAGGCCCTCGGGAATGCGGAGACGGCCCTCGGAAAGCTTTTCTATGTCGCCGAAAATGGTTTCGTCCGCTACGCTGTCCTTGTTCCAGATGAGGTATTGCTGGCGCATATAGGTGGCAAGGGAACGGATCATCTCGGTCTTTATTTCACCATCGGGCTCGGCGGCAAGCAAGTCTATGATTTTCTCTATGTTGCGGCCGTAGTGGGTGGCTTTTATCTTCTCTCCCTTCATTGGGAGGGGTACGGGGCGGGTGAGAAATTCTTCTTCTACCGGAGAAGGGTAGGGGGCGTCCACGTCAAGGACAAAGCCCGCTATCATGTAGAGGTGGTCCCATAGCTTGTGGTCGTAATTGTCCAGCTGGCGCACCTGTGGGTTCAGGAGTTCCATTACCTTGATTATGGCCCTGGCCTGCTCCGTGCGGGCGGCCCTGTCCGGTATCTCCTTCATCTGCTCCACCATCTTGAGGACGTTGCGGCCGTATTCGGGCATGGCGAGTCTTTCACGTTCGGTATTGTATTCCAGTCCGGGGTTGTCTGTAGTGTCCATTTCTTTTACTTGATGTCAGAAAGCAAAAATAAGGAATTCTTCTTATCTTTGCAAACCCAATGAACACACTTATGACCAGATATTTCAAGGTTGCAGGGCACGTTTTCTCGCTCACAATGACGGAAACCTGTTCCCTGTGGCCCCGTCTCACCCAGTACGACCCGTTCATAACGGAGCAGGCAGGCTCACCTCTCTTCGACGTAAGGCTGTCCCAGGAGCCCTTCGAGCGCCCCGGGTCCCTTGAGCTGCTGTACGATCCGCAGACTGAGCCGGGAGAGACCGTGGTGCGCCTGAGCCACGGAGACAACCTTTGGGTGTTCGATATGTCGCCGGACAAAGACATCCCGTGCTACTCCCACCTCGTGGCCACGGAAGACTTTTCCTGCGGCACCCTGTATCTGGACAACAGGCGTGTGTCCGACGCCGTCTTCGGCATCAACAATTCCCTTATGCTACTGTTCGCGTTCCGCACCGCCCCTCTGGGCACACTGGAGCTGCACGCGTCAATGGTGAGCAACAGCGGCAAGGCGTTCCTTTTCCTCGCCCGCAGCGGTACGGGAAAGAGCACCCACAGCCAGCTCTGGCTGGATTACATTCCCGGCTCCGAGCTTATGAACGACGACAATCCCATAGTACGCGTCCTTTCCGACGGCACCGTAATGGCATACGGCTCCCCGTGGAGCGGCAAAACCCCCTGCTACCGCAACGTACAGGCACCGGTGGGCGCTTTTGTACGTATCCGCCGCAGCCCGCAAAACCTCATCACCAGGCTCAGCCTGCTGGAGTCGTACGCGCTGCTGTACTCGTCGTGCTCTGGTTTCAAGGCCCATCGCGACATTGCCGACGGCCTTCACGCCACGCTTGAGAAAGCCGTCACCACCACGCCCTGCTACGTCCTTGACTGCCGTCCGGACGAGGAAGCGGCAAAAGTCTGCTCCGCAGAGGTCCTTAAATGAACACGGTCAAGAGAGTCATACCCAACGCCCTTATGCTGGGAGAGGTGACCCGGATGCTCCAGGAGGGACATTCGGTGGTCATAAGCACAAAGGGCGCCAGTATGTCCCCCTTCATCCGCGGAGAGCGTGACAGCGTAGAGCTGCTGCTTGAGCCCCAGGTACAGGT
>JAGCCD010000060.1 GCA_017651785.1 Bacteroidales bacterium | reverse complement strand
GGAAACTCCCAGCCGAACATCAATACTCTCATATTCTAAGCCTCCTTGTATTTTTCCAGAAGTGAATAAACGGTGAGCAGCGCAGAGGTGCTGAGCGCAGATGAAATGGTGCCGTGGGGCTCGTGGGGCGGGTCTCCGTCGTAAATCTCGGAGAAGGCTCCCACGCCGTGCTTGCTCAGATCTGCCCAGAAGCCCTCTACCAGCCATTCGGCCCTCTTCCAGAATGAGGGACCCTTCACGCGGAAGCTTACCTCGATGTAGGGAGCCAGCAGGAACGGGTGGTTGCAGCCCTGGTGGTATGCCAGGTCACGCTCTACCTGTGAGCCCTCGTAGACGCCCTTGTATCTGGGGTCGCGCGGGGAGAGGCTGCGGATACCGCGGGAAGTTACGAGCTCCGTATCTATAGCCCTGAGTACCAACGGGAAGAGATCCTCTTCCAGAGGTGAGTACTTGACGCAGATGGCGGCGATCTGGTTGGGACGCACGTCCATGTTGCGGCCGTTTGCGTCTACGTAGTCGGCCAGGCGGCCGGCCTCGTCGTCCCAGAAGGTGGCGCGGAAGGAGGAGCGGACCATCTCCCTGATGGGAGTCCACTCCTTGATGAAGGAGCTGCGCTTGTTGCCGTACTTGGCCTCCATATCCAGAGCGAAGCAAATTGCGTTGTACCAGAAGGAGTTGGTCTCTATCTGATAGCCAGCGCGCTCTGTGACTGCACGGCCTCCCACATAGGCGTTCATCCAGGAGAGGGCGACACCGTCCATCTGGGCCCAGAGGAGTCCGCTGGGGTGCATCGCAATCTCCTTGCGGCGGCCGGGGAGGTAGCTGTCCAGTATCATCTTTATGGTGGAGCCGTACTTCTTCCAGACCTTTGCGGGATCTGCGCCCCAGTCGATATACTGCTGAAGGGTAACTGCCATATACAGCGGAGCCTCCACCTGCGTGGTGCGCATTGTGAGGCGGCCCTGCTCTGCGGCGATAAGGTTGTCAAGTATCTCCTCGAAGAGGGCGGGGTTCTGCAGGCCGTGAAGCGTCATTCCGGAGAGGGAAAGGAGCGTTTCACGCAGCAGGCCGGTCTTGAGCCATGACAGGCCGGCGTTTATCATGGCCACGCCGTTGTGGCGGGTGATGAGCCAGTCTGCGCAGCGCACCAGCTGGTCGTGGTAGCCCGTTACCTCGGGAAGCTTGGACAGGAAGCCGTTGAACTTGCGCTTGATCTGTGCGGGGTCTTCTTCCGTTATGGAGCCGGACAGCACCACGGAACCGCCCTTTGACAGCTTGAGGCTGAAGAGACCGGGGGTGAACAGGTCTTCCTTGCAGTCGAAGCCGCGGCGGTATTCGTCTGAATAGGTGATGTTGTTGTTCCAGCACGGAAGGGACTTCCACTCGGCCGCCTTGTCGCTCAGCTGGAGGTTGAGGTCGGGGAAGTTGGGGTACATCCTGAAGGATACGCCGCCGGGGATCTCAGTGAAGGAAGTGTTTGCCTGGTCGTTCTGATGGGTGAGGTCGTGCACTCTGCGGAAAGCCAGGAAGGGCTTGAGCAGCAGGGTGACGGGGCCGGGAGAGCGCAGCAGGTCGTACTTGATGAGGATCTGGTCTTTGTCCGGCGACAGGATGAGGGTCTTGCGGAAAGTGACCTCACCCACCTGATAGGTGATGTTGGGGGCCGGGTCTTCCGCGAAATCGACCACGTACTTGTGGCCGCGGGGCTCGTAGATGTCGCCGTAGCAGTGGATGCCCAGGTTGAACTGCTTGCCGTTCACGATGAGGCTTTCGTCCACTGCGGAGAGGAGCAGGTAGCGGTCGCCGCCGAAACGGTCTAGCGTAACAGCCAGCAGGCCGTGGTATCGGCGCGTGTTGCACGTCACGATGGATGTGTTGCAGTACGCGCCGGTCTTGTTGGCGCATATGATTTCGCGCCGCAGAGAGTAAGCCAGGTTGACCAGCTCGTTCTTGTTGAATTTTAAGAATGCCATTTCTTTATAGCTTTTTCAGCACGATGGCGCACCTTGCCGGGAGGTAGAGGCTCATCGTGTGGTCGTAATTCTGATTGCCGTTCGGACTTTTCTGCGGCAGGCTCACGTGCCTTTCTCCCTCCGGGAGGCGCGCAAAACCGCCGAATCGGGACTCGTCCGAGTCGAAAATCTTGATGTATTCCCCCGCCGGGGCGCTGAAGCCGTAATCGGCAAAAGAGCCCTGCGGGTTGAAATTCAGCGCAAAGATACAGTTTTGTCGGCGGAAAATCAAAACTTGCTTCTGTTCATCCGCCACAAGCAGCTCGGGAACGTCCGTAAGCACCTTCTCCTTACGGAGAGTGTGGATGAGGACGCGGTCGAATTCCTCCAGTCCGCCAAAGCGGAGTTCCGGGTTGTCTGCGATGGACCACAGACGGCGTGCGTGGGAATAAGACCAGCCGTTGCCCTCGCGGGGGAAGTCTATCCACTCGGGGTGACCGAACTCGTTGCCCATGAAGGTGAGATAGCCGCCGCCGCAGGTTGCAGCAGTGACCAGACGGATGAGCTTGTGCAGAGCTATTCCCCTGTCTACCAGGGAGTTCTGCTGGTCTTTGCGCATACTGAAGTACATCTCCTTGTCTATGAGGCGGAAGATGATGGTCTTGTCTCCAACCAGCGCCTGGTCGTGGCACTCGGCGTAGCTTACGGTGTGCTCGTCCGCCCGCTTGTTGGTGAGCTCGTACCAGATTTCTCCGGGGCTCCACTGCTCGTCGCTCTTCTCTTTGATCCACTTGATCCAGTGGTCTGCGATGCCCATTGCCATGCGGAAGTCGAAGCCGACGCCGCCGGCGGAGAAGGGAGCCGCGAGGCCCGCCATGCCGGAGACGTCTTCCG
>JAGCCD010000059.1 GCA_017651785.1 Bacteroidales bacterium | reverse complement strand
TCAAAGGAGTTTTACGCCCTTTTCCGCAACGAGACCTTCGGCGGCAGCATGGTAAAGGCCACTGCGGAGATAGGGCTTAATCCGGAGGCGTTCTTCCTCCGCTACTTCAAAAATATGGATGCCGTGAACGAATGCGGCAAACCCGACGGTCTTTTCAGCGACCTTGCGGAGGTGGCGTACAACATCCAGTGTCTCGATTTTGACGCAGACCTTACCCGCTACTTCACCCCCACAGAGCGTTTCCAGAGCTGGGAGAACGCAAACATCTACGCCGTTCTCATGTTCCTGGACAACCCTTATTCCCGCGGTCTCATAGGAGCCCGCGCATGGCAGCTGCTGGACGATATAGTTGAGCTGGCCGATTCCGACATGGCCGACGGTAAGGCCAAGGCCCGCCTGCGCTTCGGGCACGACACCATAGTGGGCCCGCTGCTCGACCTTCTGGGCGTTCCGGGCTGGGCTCCGTTGGGCGCCGACGTCAGCTTGTGGAAATATCATTTCCAGAGCTGGAACCTCCCTATGGCATCCAACGTGCAGTTCGTGTTCTACCGCAGCAAAAAGGATCCTTCAGACATCCTGGTGCGCGTTATGTACAACGAGCAGGACCAGATACTTCCGCTTGACGATCAGAGCCTTGCCCCTTATTACAGGTGGGGTGACTTCAAGGCTCACTACATACCCGTCATGGAGCAGGCGCGCGATTTCTGCAACGGCTTCCGCAGCGGCAATCCTGTGCTGAGCATAGATGGCGGCAGGCTCCAGGGCGTGAAAGATGGCGACGACGTGCTCATCTACAAGGGTGTTCCCTTCGCAGCCCCGCCTGTGGGCGAACTCAAGGGCAAGCCCCTTCAGAGAGTCAAGCCCTGGGAGGGCATCCTGCAGGCAGATAAATTCCCCGCCGCCGCAATGCAGGCCCCGTTCCCCAAGGACGATCCGCTGTATTACCGCGAATTCTACACAGATGGCGACCCCGAGTACAGCGAAGACTGCATGTACGTCAATATCTGGACACCGGCTTCAGCGGCAGGTAACACCCTTGCAAAGCTCCCCGTTGCCGTATGGATTCACGGCGGCGCGCTAAATCACGGATACAGCTACGAGAAAGAGATGGACGGCACAGAATGGGCTAAGAGGGGAGTGATACTCGTTACCATCCCTTACCGCCTTGGAGAAATCGGCTTCGGCAAAGACGGCCACCTCGGCTTCCAGGACCAGGTGTCGGCCCTTCGCTGGGTGCAGAATAACATTGAAGCCTTTGGCGGAGACCCGTCAAACGTAACTGTATTCGGCCAGAGTGCCGGTGCAATCAGTATCAAATACCTTCTTTCCAATCCTGATGCCCGGCCGCTGTTCGCCAAAGCAATCATACAGTCCGGCGGCGGCGTCAACGACATGTCGGTGTTCCCGGTCCTGCCCAAGGGCACAAACGGCGAGGACGGCTACTTCGTAAAAGCCATGGACAAGGGATGCTTTGACACAAAGCCCATAATGATAGGCTGGGTGGCCCAGGATCCGGGCTTCCTTGGAGCGGAGAGCACTCTTGAATTCGCCGATATGAGGGCGGCCCGCAGCGCGAAGGCGCCTCTGTACGTGTATGACTTCGAGCGCAATCCTCCCGGAGAGGCTCCGGGAGAAATGGACTTCGGCGCCTTCCATACCGCCGAACTCTGGTACACCTTCGGCACCCTCGGAAGAGCCTGGCGTCCTTTCACCCAGGCAGACTATGAGCTGAGCCGCCGGATGCTTGACTGCTGGACATCATTCGCCCGCAGCGGCAACCCCGGGTGGAAGGCATACGACAGCACAGACAAGTACGTTGAAGTATTTAATATCCAGTAACATATGACCATACTTGGGATTCTTGCAGCAGCCCTTCTGACTGTTGCCCCTGCACCGTGCATCAAGGCGCCTTCCGTAGAAAAGCAAGTAGACAAAATACTCTCCGGCATGACGCTGGAGCAGAAGATAGGGCAGATGATCCAGCTGGAGGTAACCCAGCTGGCATACAACCAGTACGATTTCCGTTTGCTCATTCAGATGGGACCGGAGAAGCTGCAGCAGATCATAGACGAAAGGGGCCTTTCCGGTCAGTACAGTGCCGGAGTTATGTTCGCGGCGCTGAAGGATGGAGGCGAATCGGCCGTCTATCCCTTTTATTTCCTGTCGCTTGCGCTGTCTGCCGGAGAAAGCTTCTCCGTAGACCCTGAGAAACTCCGCACCGTGTTCGGAGAGTACAAAGTGGGCTCCATCCTCAATATGCTGGGCACCGAGGCTTCCGGCCTTGACCTCTGGCGCAAAACCATCGCCCAGATGGAAGAGGCGTCAATGCAGTACAACGGCATACCTTTCATTTACGGACTGGACCAGGTGCACGGCCCCACTTATATAATAGGCGGAACAATGTATCCCCAGCAGATTGGTCTCGCGGCTACATTCAACCCCGAACTCGTTAAGGAACTGGCAGAAATGAACGCCTACGAGACCCGTGCCGCAGGCGTCCGCTGGTGCTTCGGTCCAAGTATGGACCTTTCCGTAAAACCCTCTTGGTCACGTGTTTATGAGACCTGGGGCGAGGACCCGTACCTCACTTCCGTCATGGCCGGATCGTACGTGCGTGGTCTCCAGGGACCGGATCCCGACCACGCGGATGCATATCACGTGGTGCCGTGCCTCAAGCATTACGTGGGTTACGGTTCGCCCGACAACGGCATAGACCGCACCCCCGCCACCATCACTCCGGAAGACCTGAGAGAGAAGCACTTCGAGCCTTTCCGCCGGGCTGCGCTTGACGGCATCTGGTCCGTAATGTCCAACTCTTCGGTTGTGAACGGCATTCCTGGCGTATGCAATAAGCAGCTCCTTACGGACTGGCTTAAGGACGAGCTCAATTGGGACGGCGTAATAGTTACCGACTGGGCGGACGTTCAGGAACTCAGCCGCCTGTTCAAGATGTCGGACGGCCACAAGAGGAGCATCGCCATGGCCGTGAACGCCGGAATAGATATGATAATGGTGCCCTCGGAATTTACGTACGGCCCTCTGCTGCAGGAACTTGTGAATGAAGGCACCGTTCCTGTTGAGCGTATTGACGATGCCGCCCGCCGCATAATCCGCATGAAAGTGCGCGCCGGCCTGTTTGACAAAAAGCCGGAAAAGGCAGACTACTCCAAGTTCGGCAGCGTAGAGTTCGCACGCAAGGCGTATCGTGCCGCCTTAGAGAGCGAGGTCCTGCTTAAGAACGAGGGCGTGCTGCCTCTTCCCGTGGGTTCCCGTATCCTTGTGTGCGGCCCCAATGCCGACACCATGCGCGGCCTTTCCGGCGGCTGGACCTACAGCTGGCAGGGGAGCAAGGTAGAACATATCTCGGAGCCGTACAATACCATTCTGGAAGCAATGAGGGGCCGTTTTGGCGCCGAAAGCGTGGTTTACGAACCAGGAGTAGAGTATGACTTCGATGCCGACTGGCAGGTAGAAAAGGAGCCTCATATAGAGCGCGCGGTTGCCCGTGCCGCAGAGGCGGATTACATAGTCGTGTGTGTAGGGGAGAACTCATACGCCGAGACCCAGGGAAGCGTCAAGGACCTCAATCTGTCCGACAACCAGAAAGCGCTCGTGCGTGCCCTTGCCGCAACCGGAAAGCCCATCGTGCTTGTCCTTAATGAAGGCCGTCCCCGCATAATCCGCGACATAGAACCGCTCGCCGGCGCAATCGTAGACATTATGCTGCCCAGCAACTACGGCGGCGACGCCCTGGCGGCTCTGCTTGCGGGAGACGAAAACTTCAGCGGAAAGCTCCCGTTCACATATCCTTCGTACCCCAACGCCTTCACCACCTACAGTTTCAAGGTGATGGAAGACCGTTCCACCACACCCGGCATCTACAATTATGAGAATCACGCCAGCGTGCAGTGGTGGTTCGGAGAGGGCCTGAGTTACACGACCTTCGAATACTCGGGCCTGAAGGTAGACAAAGAAACGTTCCAAAGCGCTGATATCCTGCAGTTGACGGTTAACGTAACCAATACCGGAAACCGTGCCGGTAAAGAGACGGTAATGCTTTTCTCCTCAGACGACATTGCCTCGGTAATGCCCGACAACCGCAGGCTCCGCGCCTTTAGAAAAGTGGAGTTACAGCCCGGAGAAACGGTGAGCGTAAAGTTTGAAGTCCCCGCCACAGACCTTGCTTTCGTGGGTTACGACGGCCGCTGGCACCTGGAGAAAGGCTCCTTCACCTTCCTCTGCGGCGGCAGCTTC
>JAGCCD010000058.1 GCA_017651785.1 Bacteroidales bacterium | reverse complement strand
GACAGGGACTCGTAAGGGAATTCAGGTAGCACTTATTACTACTTATGGCTTGAAAGCAGGTAAGAACAACGCCATTATTCAGGATACGGTGACAATAGACGACTTATATCGATAAACAGTAAAAAGGGCGAAAACTGGTTGCTCCTATTATTTTTCGCCCGTATTAAACCAGTGATTATATGATTATTTTGGTCATTCTTGCTGCTATCCTCTTGTCCTTCGCGTCTATGTCAAAAAAGAATCCATTGAAGTAAACTTTTTTCATTTTTCTCTTGACTCGTACCCTACGGCATGTATTATCTTTGCCCCCGGATAACAAAAGTGCACAATTGTTATGGGTAAAAACAAGTTGAAAATCGGGGAGTTTTCCCGCCTGGGCAGAGTGACCGTCAGGGCCCTCAGGCATTACGAGGAGATTGGCCTGCTGGTTCCAGAAATCGTGGACCGGGACACGGGCTACCGCTATTATGCCGTGGGGCAACTGCAGAAGATCCAGAGCATCACCACGCTCAAGAGTCTCGGCTATTCGCTGGAGGAAATCCGGGACTTGTGGGACGATGACAGCCATTTCCCTTCCGTAGAATCGCTAGAGCAGAAGATCATGAAGTGCGAAGAGGAACTGGCGGTGCTCAAGGAGCGGCGGCGCATGCTGAGGGCGGTGGTGGCTTCCCAAAAGAAATTGCACAAAATGGAAAAAGTTTACTTTGAAGCGCTGCCTGCCATCACGGTGGCCAGCCATCGTACCATCATCCCTTCCTTTGAAGACCTCGGGCGCCTCTGCTGCGAGGTCATCGGCCCGGAAATGGCCCGTCTGGGTTGTGAATGCCCGGAGCCCGGCTACTGTTACACCATCGAGCACGGCGGCTACAAGCCGCAGGACATCGACATCGAATACTGTGAGAAAGTGACGAGGAAAGGCACGGACTCTGCCATCATCCAATTCAAGGACATTCCGGAGGTTCCGCTGGCCGCCTGCCTAAAGGTATTCGGCCCCTATGACCGCCTGTACCAGGCCTATCTGGACCTCTTTGCTTATCTGGAGAAGGAGGGTTACAGCATCGTCGGTGCACCTCGCGCCTGCTACGTGGACGGAGTTTGGAACCAGGAGGATGCAGACAAATGGCTTACCATAATTCAGGTTCCGGTGGAAAAAACAATTTATTAACCGATATGGCATTTGACTTCAAAAAGGAGTTTAAGGAGTTTTATCTCCCGGCGACCAAACCGGCCATCGTAAAGATGCCCGCTATGAGCTATCTGGCTGTTCGAGGTAAGGGAAATCCCAACGAAGAAGGTGGAGCCTATAAACAAGCTCTGGAGCAACTTTACGGCATAGCATACACCTTGAAGATGAGTTACAAGAGCGACTATCTGATTGAAGGTTTCTTTGAGTATGTCGTTCCGCCGCTCGAAGGTCTGTGGTGGGCTGAGGATGGCGAGATTGATTACGCCAACAAAGACGGCTTCTGTTTCATCTCAATGATCCGTCTGCCCGATTTCATTGCTGAGAAGGACGTGCAATGGGCCATCCGTGAAGCTACCCGGAAGAAAAAGATGGACTTCTCGCAGGTGGAGTTCTTCCCATACGACGAGGGTCTGTGCGTACAATGCATGCACATTGGTTCCTATAACGACGAGCCGGCAACTATTAAAGCAATGGTGGAGTATGTCCAAAGCCAGGGTTATCAGATTGCCATTGACAACGTCCGCCGACATCATGAGATCTATCTTGGCGATCCGAGGAAGACATCGGCTGACAAGTTGAAGACGGTTATCCGCTATCCCATCAGGTAGATTCGGTTATTGCGGCATGAACAAGGCCGGATCATTGACATTGTCCCGGTTACTCAAGGCACTTTCATCGGGACAATTTCGGGACAAATATATACGAAAAACCCCTCTGAGATGCTCTCAAAGGGGTTTTGAAGTGACTCCTACAGGACTCAAACCTGTAACCTTCTGATCCGTAGTCAGATGCTCTATTCAATTGAGCTAAGGAGCCAGTTCTAAACCGGGACTCGCCCGGTTGTAGTCCTATTCGGCGGAGGAAGCTTCCTTTACAACGCGCTTGGCCTCTTTGATGCGGGCCTTCTTGCCTGAAAGCTTGCGGAGGTAGAATATACGTGCCCTACGCACTTTACCTACCTTGTTGAGCTCTATCTTGTCGATAAAGGGACTCTCGTAGGGGAAAATCCTCTCAACGCCAATTCCGTTGGAAACTTTGCGGACGGTGAAAGTCCTGGTATAAGGGGTTGCACCGCAAATCTGGATAACAACGCCGCGGAAGTTCTGGAGCCTGTCCTTATCTCCTTCTTTAATCCTGTAGGTAACAGTAATGGTGTCACCGGCTTTAAATGCAGGATAGGAGGCCGTCTTGTTCTGGGAGAAGGATTCCTCCACCAATTTAATCAAATCCATAGTAATATATCAATCTAAGTCGCAGCGTCACTGGACCGTCCAACGAGAGGCTGCTAAACGGGACCGCAAAGATAGTAACTTTTTTGGAAAAACAAATACTTTTCTAGAAATATTTGCTTTCTTTTTCGAAAAGTTCGCGGTCGTCGCGGTTCGGATCGGGCTTGAAGGCGTTGCTGTCCTTCATTTTCTCCAGCGTTTCCTTCTCTGAGCGGCTGAGCTTGCGGGGGATCCAGACGAGGATTTTTACGTACAGGTCTCCCTTGCCGTAGCTGTTTACGGCGGGCATTCCGCGGCCACGGAGCCTGAGCACCGTGCCTGACTGGGTGCCGGAGTCTATTTTCATCTTATACGGGCCGTCAAGCGTGGGAATCTGGATCTCAGTGCCCAGGATGGCGTCTGTTACGCTGAGTACGCGGGTATAGAACAGGTCTGAGCCCTGGCGCTTGAGCTGGGGATGCGGCTGCTCCTCTATGATTACCAGGAGGTCTCCGCTAATGCCTCCGCGGGCGGCGGCGTGGCCTTCTCCGCGAACGGTGAGCTGCATTCCGTCCTCCACTCCGGCGGGAACCTGCACGGAAACGGTCTCCCTCTTTCTCTCGAGCCCGGTGCCTTTACAGTGTGAGCAGGGGTTGCTTACAATCTTACCCTCGCCGCCGCACTGCGGGCAGGTGGTGTATGTCATTGTGCGCCCGAAGAGCGAATTCACCACGTTCTGAACCTGGCCGGAGCCTTTGCAGGTGGGGCAGGTTTTTACGTCCGATGCGTTCCTGGTGCCGCGCCCGCCGCACTCGGGGCAGGGGCGGTTGCGCTCTATGGTGACCTCTTTGGTGCAGCCTTTGGCAATTTCCTCCAAGGTGAGGCGCACGCGTGTGCGTATGTCGCGGCCACGCATTGTGCGGGGACCCGACTGGGCGCCGCCAAAGCCGAATCCGCCGCCAAAGGCGTTTCCGAAGGCGCTGCCGAACGCTCCGCCGAAGAGGTTGTTGAGAATGTCGTTAAGGCTGCCGAAGCCCTGGCTCCAGTCCTGCGCGCCTGCGCCGTCCACTCCGGCAAATCCGAACTGGTCGTACTTTGCCTTCTTGTCGGGGTCGCTCAGGACGGAATAGGCCTCGGAGGCTTCCTTGAACTTCTCTTCCGCCGTCTTCTTCTCTGCGTCGGTACCGCTGACCCAGCGGTCCGGATGCCATTTGAGGGCGGCTTTGCGGTAAGCCTGCTTTATGTCGTCTGCCGATGCGTCTTTGCCGACGCCCAGCACCTCGTAGTAATCTCTCTTGTCTGCCATATTACGCGCCTACAACCACTTTTGCGTACCTGAGCACCTTGCCGTTGAGGAGGTAGCCGGTCTGGAACACGTCCACGACCTTGCCCTTAAGATCCTCCGACGGGGCGGGAACCTGGGTGAGGGCTTCGTGGAAATCGGTGTCGAAGTCTTTGCCGACGGCCTCTATGACCGTTAGGCCACGGGTCTTCAGGTAGTCCATTAACTTATTGTAAATGAGGGTGGTACCCTCGCGTGCGGCGCTGTCCTGGGAGTTGGCCAGCATCTTGAGGGCGCTCTCGCAGTCGTCAAGGACGGGGAGGATGCCCTTAAGGGTATCTGCGGATGCGGAGCTCACCAGGGCAAGCTTCTCTTCTGCGGAGCGGCGGCGGAAGGTGTCGAATTCCGCAAGCAGGCGGAGATACTTGTCTTCGTCCGCTTTCCTGGCTTCCTGCGCCTCTTTGGCCTCTTTCCTGGCCTCTTCCAGCTCTTTTGTGAGCGCCTTTATCTTTTTGTCGAACTTTTCCTGTTCGGGGTTCTTCTTGCTTTCTGCTGTATTCTGTTTCTTTTCTGCCATGTCTGACGTGTTTTCCTGTATATGGCGCAAATAGCCTGCCAATGGCAGGATACTGCCAAATTGTCAGGCGTCCTTCTTATGCACCAGGTACTGCTCTTCCTTGTAGGTAAGACCCATGAAGAAGATTGCAAGCGCGCAGGCGGCAAGCAGCAGCAGGAAGGTCCAGCTCCAGCCGACGGCCTGTGCAACGGCGCCCAGTACGATATTGGCGAGCAGCGCGGTGCCGAAGAAGTAGCCGAAGAATCCGGTGAGTCCTGCGGCGGTGCCGGATGCGTTCTTGGG
>JAGCCD010000057.1 GCA_017651785.1 Bacteroidales bacterium | reverse complement strand
GGTTGGGCAAGACGTGCAAACTGGATGACGGGGATTAGGCGCCTATTATGCCGTTTGCCTGAAGGAAGGCGTTGCAGGCAGTGGTGACGAAGAGAAGGACGATGAGGCAGGCGACGATGACGCCGATTACCTTGATTCTCTTGAACCAGGTTTTGCCGTCCCAGCCAACGGTCTGGAACATGCTCCAGAAGCCGTGTACGAGGTGCATAAAGATTGCGGCAAACCAGATGATATAGAGAACCAGAACCCACCAGTGGCCGAACGTTGCGTTGAGCAGCAGGTATGGATTGTTCTCAAAATTGCCTATTCCAAACATCTCCGGCAGCTGCATCTTTGCCCAGAAATGGGTGAGATGGAAGCAGAGGAAACCGAGGATTATGATACCCAGGACGAACATATTCTTGGCGGACCAGGAATCTGCGGCCGCCTTGCTCGCAACCTCGTAGCGCTTGATACCGCCGCGGGCACGGATATTCTTGACAGTGAGCCAGATACCGTAGCCGATGTGCACCACGAAGCCGAGTGCGAGGATGGGAACCACTATGTCTATCACGGGGGTTGACATGAAGTCGCAGCCCAGCTTGAAGAGGCCGTCTCCGGCGCTGAAGAGCTTTTCGTCTGCGGCAACGATGCCGTATTTACCTGTAAATGAATCTATTACAGAGAAAAAGTTGATGGTTCCGTGAAGCAGGAGGAAAATGATAAGGAAAGCACCGGACACCGCCTGGATGAACTTCTTACCGATTGAGGAATTGAAAATGAACATAACTGAACCTGTATATCAGACGCAAATATAAGAATTTTTCCCGTATTGGGAAAAGTATTGCATATTTAAGAATTTTCCGATATTTTTGCCCTCCGGCAAAACATAATAACCAAATGTACAAAAGAGTATTACTCAAACTCAGCGGTGAGAGCCTGGGTGGCCCGGAAGGAAAGGGCCTTGATCCCGAGAGCCTTAACCGCTTCGCATCGGAAATAGCGGATGCAGTAAAAGCCGGTCACCAGATAGCCATAGTAAACGGCGGCGGAAACATCTTCCGCGGCCTGCAGGGCGTTGGAGACGGCTTCGACCGTGTAATAGGAGACCGTATGGGAATGCTGGCCACAATCATCAACTCCCTGGCACTCAGCAGCGCCCTGCGCAGCATCGGTATAAAGGCCGAGGTCTTTACCTCCACTCCTCTGGAGCCTTTTGCGCGCTACTACAACAAAGACAACGCGGTAAAGGTGCTTGAAGAGGGCGGCGTAGCCCTCATAGCCGGAGGCACCGGCAGCCCCTACTTCACCACAGACTCCGGAGCGGCCCTCAGGGCACTTGAGCTTGGCGCAGACGCACTTCTTAAGGGCACCAAGGTAGACGGTGTATACACGGCAGACCCCAAAAAGGATCCCACCGCCACCCGTTACGAGGAGCTCACCTTCACCAAGGCGCTGGCAGACCACCTCAAAGTGATGGACCAGACCGCCTACGCCCTTTGCGAGCAGGGTCCCGTGCCCATCGTGGTGTTCGACATCACAAAAGACGGCAATTTGGCACGGCTATTGAACGGCGAGCCCATCGGAACCGTCGTACACGCATAGCGGGATACCCGGTCAGGCCGGGCAAGACGAAAGAGAAACAAAACAAAAAAGAGATATGTTAAACGATAAGGCAAAAGAGATTGTAAATGGCGCCGAGGCCAAAATGGCAGACGCCATCAAGTTCCTGGAAGAGGATCTGAAGACCTACCGCGTGGGCAAGGCCAATCCCTCCATTTTCAATGGTTTAATGGTAGATTACTACGGCTCTCCCACCCCTGTGCACCAGGTAGCCTCCATTTCGGCTCCCGATGCCAAGACTCTCGCCCTCCAGCCTTGGGAGAAGAACATGATCCCCAAGATAGAGAAGGCAATTATGGACGCCAATCTGGGCTTCACCCCCCAGAACAACGGAGAAATAATCCGCTGCACCGTCCCCGCCCTCACGGAGGAGCGCCGCCGCGAGCTCATCAAGAAAGCCAAAGCCACCGGCGAGAACACCAAGATCACCATCCGCAACGCAAGGCGCGACGCATTCGACATCCTCAAAAAGGCCCAGAAGAACGAGGGCCTCTCTGAGGATATCGAAAAAGAAGCAGAAGACGAAGTCCAGAAGCTCACCGACAAGAGAGTCAAGAGCGTGGACGAGATAGTAGCCGCTAAAGAGAAGGAGATATTGACAGTGTAAACCTGTACTCTCCGGGGTGAATGAGGTACTCCTCGCGCGGTATCGCCATCCAGGAATCCTCACAGCCCAATCCCTCCTGCAGCAGGTCGCAGCAGACGTAAGTCTTGCCCAGCGACCTGTTTTCTTTGTGCATGAGCGGTATGAGCTCGCGGCTGTGCCTCCACTCTCCCCTCTTTACGTCAAGCGTCCTGCGGCTGAACGGCAGCGCGGATGCAGAGAAGGACTCACGGGAGGTTATCTCAAGGCCGAAGCCGTTATCGTCCAGCAACTTATAGCTGCGTACGCCCACGTTATTGCCGTGTTCCTGCGGGCGGGCGGCGCCAAAGTCGTAGCGCTCGCAAACGTCCTGCACGTAGTAGCCCAGGCGGGCGGCGGTGCGGCGGTCGCTGTATGTGTCGAACGGGCCCTCGCCGTAGAAATGCACCGTAGAGAACTCACCCGGCATTGCGAATTCCACGCCCACGCGGAAGAGGTCCGGGGCGTCATTGCTGGTGCGCAGGTGCATTGTAAGGGTGATGATGCCGCCGCCGGTAATGCGGTAGCACATCCCGACAGAGCCGTATTCCAGCGGATATGAGAGAGTTATGAGCGCAGTCTCTCCGACCAGGATAACGCCCATGCTGGTGGGCTTGAACTCGGGGTACGCCCAGGCCTTGTACATACCTTCCGTCTTCCACCAGGCGCCCAGGTCGTTCTCTGTAACGGCACGTCCGAAGTTAGGGAACAGAGGCTCGGCAATGAGCTCCCTGCCCTTGAGTATGTACGATTTGAGCGCTCCGGTGCCCTTGTCCCAGGTGGCGGACCAATCCTCTCCGGACACAACTATTATGGAATCGTTCTCCCCTGCCGTGAGGCTGCCTTCCTCGTGCGGCAGCTCGGAAGGTTCGCACACAAGGTTGCGGGCGAAGGCGAGCTGGTCGCGCGCCACGGTGGTGCCGCGGGGAAGGACGCCGTCGTCGCACAGAAGAACGAAGTCAAGCAGCAGCGACACGTCGTGACCGCCCTCGTCGGGCACCTTATAGCCGAGGCCTAGCACCTTCGAATCCTGAGGGGCAACGGCAGGCATTGCAAGCGAGCCTTCCTGCACGCAGGCACCGTCCACAACCAGCTGCCAGTCAGCGCGATAGCGGCTCAGGTCGATGAAGAAGTTCTCGTTGAACACGCTCACCTGGCCGGCGGCCTGCTGCTCATCGGTGGCGGAGCATAGGATGGACCGGTACTGATAGCGCACCTCCTCCGTGCCGGGATGGATCTCGCGGTCCGGGGAAACGAGGCCGTTGCAGTTGAAGGACTCGTCGGTACCGTCGTAGGTGTTCCAGTCGCCGCCGAAGACATAGATCCAGTCGCTCTTTTTCTGCAGGCGGGAACCGGCGCCGTTATTGGCGTCTACGCGTCCCTGGGAAGGGTCGTACGGCCAGCGGAGGGCCTGGTCTGCGAAGTCCCAGATGCAGCCGCCCTGCAATACGGGATACTTGCGGATAATGTCCCAGTACTCGGCGAATCCGCCCATTGAGTTGCCCATTGAGTGGGCGTACTCGCACATAATGAGCGGGCGGGTGGGATTGGACTGGGCATACTGCTCCAACCAGCCGTAGCGGGGGTACATCGGGCAGAAGATATCTGTGTTATAAGAGAGTTCCGCACGCTCGTACTGAACGGGACGGGTAGTGTCGAACGACTTGAGCCATTCGTAGCTCTTCTCGAAGTTGGGGCCGTTGCCCGCCTCGTTGCCAAGGCTCCAGGTGATTATGCAGGGGTGATTGAGGTCACGCTGAACCATACGCTGCAGGCGGGTAAGGTGAGGAGCCTCGAACACAGGGTTCTTTGCAAGCGTAAGCTCTGCGTAACCCATTCCGTGGGACTCGATGTTCGCCTCGTCTATGACATACAGGCCGTAGCGGTCGCACAGCTCGTACCAGAAGGGGTCGTTGGGGTAGTGACAGGTGCGTACGGTGTTGATATTCAGCTCCTTCATTATCTTCACGTCGCGCAGCATCTCCTCGCGGGTGACGCAGTAGGCGCCGTCGGGGCTCATCTCGTGACGGTTCACGCCCTTTATGAGCACGGGCTGGCCGTTCACCTTGAGCTGTCCGCCCTCGATGCAGACGCTGCGGAAGCCGAAGTCAAGAGTAGCTGACTCCACCGCCTTGTCCGCAGACAGCGACGTGATGCGGAGAGTATAGAGGTTGGGCGTCTCTGCACTCCAAAGCAGGGGGTTGGCAAGCGTGCCGCTGAGCACGGAGTGCCCTCCAACGGAGGATTCGGTTGCACGCCAGACGTTTCCGTCGGGGCCTATGACCTCGAACCTGGCGGCGTCGGCGCCCTCGCCAAGGGTGGCGTCGAAGCTGTAGTTGCCGTTCATGTCGGCATATACCCTGACGTCTTTCACGCCTGCCTTGGGGCGGAAGTCGATCTGCACGCCGCGGGCTATGCCGCAGAGGCGCCAGAAGTCCTGGCACTCGATGTAACTGCCGTCGCACCAGCGCATTATCTCAAGCGCAATGAGGTTGTCTCCCTTCTTTACGTACGGGGTAATGTCGAAGGCCGCCTCAAGTTTGCTGTCCTCGCTGTAGCCCACGTTCTTCCCGTTGACCCACACGCGCACGTTGGAGGTTGCGCTGCCTATTCGGAGCACCACCTGCGAGCGGAGGTTCTCTCCGGTGAGGTTGAAGTGACGGCGATATTGCCCTACGTGGTTGTGCTCAAGCGGCACGAAGGGGGGATTGTTGTCGTAATGCCCCACCCAGGGGTAAGGGATGTTAACGTAGATGGGATCTCCGTAGCCGTTGAGCTCCCACATTCCGGGGACGGGCATCGTGCCCCAGGAGCTGTCGTCAACGGAAAGGGCCTCGAAGCCGGTAATGCGGTCTGTGAAACTGTCGAACCAGCGGAACTTCCAGATGCCGTCCAGGCTCAGGGATTTGGATTCCAGGCGCAGCGAGGCGGTCATCGGGAGGCGGTTGATCTCCTGGATGTCGGGTGATTGATAATCGGCCATCGCCGTTTGGGCGTGCGCGGACGCTGCGGCAAGAGCGAGCGCAAGGGGGATGATGAGGTGTTTCAGTGTCATAATTGAAGCAACAGTTGGTCGAAGGACTCCTCTTCCCGCTGGGAGAGGAAGTCTGCGATTATGGGTATGTAGAATAGTCTGGATTGGAGTGCCGCCGGTATGTCGCCGCGCTGGCGGAGGCGCTGGGCGTCCTTCTCCGTTGTAATGAACACGGAGGTGGGATTCTGACGCATAAGGCGCATAAGGCGGCGGACGTCGGACTTGCGGAAGCGGTGATGGTCCGCAAAACGCAGATGGGCAACTATCATACGGCTGTCCGACAGGTGGTCCCTTAGGGGCGTATCGTCTGCGATGCCGGAAAAGAGGACAACCCTCTCCGCATAGGTGTAGCGGCGGTCTGCATTGGGGAAGACGGGCTCGGGGCTGCAGTGCACCATTCTGGAAAACAGCAGGTTGTAAGACACGCCCTTGCGCGTGCAGGTGCAAGTTGCCGGGTCGTATCCTTCAAATCCCAGAAGGGCGGCGTGGTCTGCCTTTTCCTGTTCGTCCAGCTCGTACGGGCACTTGGTCACTATTATGGTTTGAGCATCGTAGAGACGCTTTTTGAGGTCCCGCAGGCGCCCCCAGGGGAGCAGTTTGTCCTTTGTTACGGGACGCAGGTACGGGGTAAGCACTATGCAGGCCGACGGCTTGAGGCGGCGGTACTGGAAGGCGTCGTCAAGTATAATCACTCCTGCTGCGGGTTCGTCTCCCTCGGGGTTGCAGAGGCGCTTGCAGGCGTCTACCCTGTCTTTTGCAACGGCAACCGGGATGATTGGGAACTTGCGCTTGACCTGCAGGGGCTCGTCGCCGCATTTGTCGGGAGTATCGTCTACGCTTACGTACCTGAAGCCTTTGGTCTTGCGGCCGTAGCCGAGAGAAAGGACCGCCATGTCAGACCTGCCGAGTTTGAGGAAGCGCCTTATGGCAAGCTCTGTGTGCGGAGTTTTGCCCGTGCCGCCCACGGTTATGTTGCCGAAGACAAGTGTGGGAACGGGGGCCTCCGTGCTGCGTTTGCCGCTGCGGTAGCGAAGGTTTCTGAGGGTGAGTATCAGCTTATATATCATACACGCTGGACGCCTCCAGGGGGACGTCGGCCCAGGTTAAAGCAATGTAGTCCAATATGCTGCGGATTTCTTCCGGATCCGTTGACGTGACAAGGCGCATGCGGGTGGACTTGAAGTCCGGAAGGCCTTTGAAGTAGCAGCTCAGGTGGCGGCGCATCTCGAAGATGCCTCTCTTTTCTCCTTTGTAGTGCAGCGACAGGTCGAAATGACGCTTTGCCAGGGCAACGCGCTCCGCTACGGGCATTGGGGCAGCCGGGATGCCGGTATCGAGATACTGGCGTATTTCCTTGAATATCCAGGGGTGGCCGAAGGAGGCGCGGCCTATCATTATGGCATCTACCCCGTAGCGGCTGAAGGCCTCGCGCGCCTTGGGACCGTCTGTTATGTCTCCGTTACCTATTACAGGTATGCGCATACGCGGGTTGGCCTTGACTTCGCCAATGAGAGTCCAGTCCGCGCTGCCTTTGTACATCTGCTGACGGGTGCGGCCGTGAATGGTAATGGCCTGAATGCCCACGTCTTGAAGGCGCTCTGCCAAATCGACTATTATCTTGCTGCTCTCGTCCCAGCCAAGGCGGGTTTTTACGGTGACGGGCTTGTTTACAGCCTCTACGACGGCTTTGGTGATGGCTACCATCTTGTCGGGCTCGCGCATCATGCCGCTTCCGGCGCCGCGGCCGGCGATCTTGGAAACGGGGCAGCCGAAGTTGATGTCTATCACATCTGCACCGTGGCCGCCGGCAATCTCAGCCGCCCTGTCTGCCATTCGGGCGGCATCTACCATAGATTCTGGAATGTGGCCGTAGATCTGGATACCCACCGGAGCCTCCTGGGGAAGGGTGCGCATTTTGGCGATTGCCTTGTCTGCGTCGCGGATGAGGCCGTCGGACGGAACGAACTCCGTGTACACCATAGCAGCCCCCTGCTCCTTGCATAACACCCTGAAAGACACGTCGGTAACGTCCTCCATAGGCGCCAAAAACAGCGGCTCGCGGCCAAAATCCAGATTTCCAATCCGCATAGTGTACAAAATTAAAAAATAATTACGAACTTTGCACCCCAAACCTTAGGTGAGTTGTCCGAGTGGTTGAAGGAGCCTGCCTCGAAAACAGGTGTACGGCAACGTACCGGGGGTTCGAATCCCTCACTCACCGCATCAAAGCCAGCATGCGCTGGCTTTTCGCGTTGATTGAGGGATTGAGTGCTCTTTTACTGGGGGAACTGTTCGCTCCCCCAGACCCCCTGGCACCGCGCCAACAAATCAAACAGGGACGTAGTCCCGCCCTTCCCTTTTTTGCTCCCGATGACCAAGGGAAAAGGCCGCGCGCAGCGCGGACTAATCCCTCACTCAACTTTTTTTCACTTTTTTCAAAATATCGCTTGCGATATAAATTTTTTGTTGTATATTTGCATCGTGAACGATATAAACAACAACTAAAAACATATAGATATGGACTTTACAACTACTATTCAGGTATCTCAGATGATCGTGAACGAGCTCGCAGGCAGCTCATTCGTACACAAAATGCAGGGACAGCTCTTCAAGAGCAAGGGCTTCAACAAACTCGGCCAGAAGTATCTGGACCACTATGCAGAAGAGATGGGCTGGGTAGAGAAGTACACAAACCGCCTTCTCGACCTGGGCGTCGTCCCCGAGGTAAAAGTGAACAACGCCACCAAGCTTATCGAAGATCC
>JAGCCD010000056.1 GCA_017651785.1 Bacteroidales bacterium | reverse complement strand
GTTTCCCAGAAGGCGTCTTTGGTGTCCATTATGGAATTGCGTATCTCTACGTTTTTGGTGTACTGGAAGGAATAGTTGCCCTGAAGCCTTAGGCCGGAAATGCGCAAGTCCCTGGAATGCATGAAGATATAGTCGCCTTTTGAGACTACGGCGTCCTGGAGCTCCAGGTCCCGGCAGCTCCAGAATGTCTCAAGTGCGTTTGAAAGCCTGATGCGGCGCACCTGCATTCCGTTCATTTCGCGGAACATTTTGGGAGCGTCTATGACGCAGTCTTCCATTACGAGGTTGCTGCTGTACCACAAGGCGGCGCGGGCGCCCTCGGTGAACAGGCAGTCCCTTACGGTAAAGCCGTTGCAGCACCAGAAGGGGTACTTGCCCTCGAAACGGCAGCGTACCGCTTCTATGTCTGAAGTCTCCTTGAGGGCGGATTCTCCGGCATGGATCACCACGTCCTCAAGACTCAGGCCGTGCCTGCAATACAGCGGGCGCTCCCCGCCGAACTCGGCTTTACTTATCAGTTCCTTCATTCTTCTTTTCCTTGTACAGGAAACGTTTGATTTTCATTGTGGCGGTTTTGGCGAAGGGCTGCTTCTCCACCTCCACTTCCTTGATGCGGCTGCTGCGGTTCACATGGGAGTTCACGAACTCCAGGATGTCCTGTTTGCGCTTCTCAAGGTCTGCAAGGAAGCGGTCCTGGTTTTCGTAGTTCCAGTCAAGAACGTTGTCGTTGAAATGGACCAGCGCTACCAGATGGCCGTCGCGCTCCACCACCAGGGACTCGTTGATATCCTGGATGTTGTCTATCACGGCCTCTATCTCCTCGGGATATATGTTCTCTCCGGAGGCGCCGAGGATGACGCTGCCCAGGCGGCCCTTAATGAAGTAGCGGCCCTTCTTGTCCCGGCAGGCAATGTCGCCGGTGTGGAACCAGCCGTCGGGCTCGATTACCTGGCAGGTACGCTTGTAGTCTTTGTAGTAGCCCTTCATTACGCAGTCTCCTTTGGCCACTATCTCGCCTTCTCCGGTCTCGGGATTCACATTGTCCAGGCGGACCTGCACGCCGTATGCGGGACGGCCCCAGGAGCCGGTGCAGGTCTGGTTGACGCGTGCGTAGCCTATGAGGGGCGCGGTTTCTGTGAGGCCGTAACCAATTGAGTACGGGAACTTTGCCTTGCCAAGGAAGGCCTCCACCTCGCTGTCCATCTTTGCTCCGCCCACGCCGAAGAAACACAGCCTGCCGCCGAAGGTCTTGCGGAGCTTCATGCCCACAAGGCGCGCAAGCAGCAGGGGGCTGAACTTCTGCAGGCCACTCAGGAAACGGCTGCCCTTAATGGTGGGGACGATGCTGGAATGGTAGATCTTCTCTATCACCAGAGGCACCGCGAGCATGCACGTAGGGCGTATCTTCTTGAAGTTGGGAATAAGGATTGACGGGGTTGGCGGACGGTTGAGATAGTTCACGAGAGCACCCACGGCAAAGGGATACAGCATGCCGATGCTCATCTCGTACGTATGCGCCAGCGGGAGGATGCTCAGGAAAACGTCCCGCCTGCCCACGTGATGGGCGTCCCAGGAGGCGCGGATGTTCACGCAGAAGTTCTTGTGCGTGAGCATGACGCCTTTGGCGGCTCCAGTGGTGCCGGAAGTGTATATGAGGCACGCCACGTCGTCCGGGAGGGGGCTGGAAATGGTGCCGTCGCAGGTGTAGGCGTTGGGGGCGGACTGGATTATGCTCAGGTCGTCTGTGGCAATTACGATATGCATGCCGTCCAGAAGCTGCTGCGGGACTTTTGGCAGAAGCCTGCGGGAGACGAATATCGCCTTTGCGTCTGAATGGGTAAGAATGTTGGTTATCTCGTTCTCACTCAGCTCGGTAAGCATTGGGACCGCGATGCGTCCGAAGGCGGTGACGGAAAAGAAAGCCACCGACCAGTTTGGCATGTTCTGCGAAAATATGGCGACCTTGTCGCCGCTGTTGATTCCGAAGTTGCTGAGCGTGCGGGACAGACGCCTGCAGCAGTCGCTGAAGGAAGCGTATGTATAGTTTTGCTCGCCGTCTATGAGATTGTAAGCCGGACGTTTTGCATATTTGTCCGTGGAATAGTTGAATACCTCTGCAAGGGTCTGGAAGGAGTGTTTCATCAGTGAGTCAAGTACTTTTCGGGGTGTTTGCCCACGAGGTGCATTTCATCGTACATCGCCTGGATGCGCTTCATGTCAGCCCTGGCGTCGTCTGTGAGCTCCACAGGCACGGGGCAGCGGCCTACGCGCTTGGTTCCCCAGTCAAAGAAGCCGAGAAACACGGGAATGTTGGCTGTGCGGGCTATGAGGTGGAAGCCTGTTTTCCAGTTCTTGACAGGCTTGCGGGTGCCCTCGGGGGCGATAGCGAGATGGAAGCGGCCGGGTTTCTCCATCTCCGTTATTACGCTGCGGACAAGGGTTGAAGGGTTCTTGCGGTCTACAGGAATGCCGCCCATGGCGCGCACGAGCCAACCCAGTGGAGGAAAGAACATCTCCTTCTTAACCATGCACTTTGCATGTTCTCCGAGCGAACGGTAAAACAGGTAGGCAATTACAAAATCCCAGATGCTGGTATGGGGAGCTCCCAGGAGTATGCATTTGTCGTCCTCTGCCGCGCCGCCCACGGCAGTACAGCCAAAGCGGCGGAGAATCCAGCCACAGAATCTGCCCCAAGTGTCTTTCTTGTTCATAATAT
>JAGCCD010000055.1 GCA_017651785.1 Bacteroidales bacterium | reverse complement strand
TGGCCGAGTCGTGCCCGCCGAACTTGATGTCTGCAAGGGCTCGGGGCTCGATCTTGGCAACGTTGGCAATCCAGTCGGAGCCGCTGCGGGGAGCCGCGTCGCCAACCTTGGGCCATGACATCTCGCTGCCGTCGGCTGCCCAGTAATTCTCAAGATGATTGGTGAGAACGCCGCTGCAGTCGGTATCGTAACGGTTGTTGGCCTGATATGCAGAGCAGTTCATGAAGTTCACGAGGGCATCCCAGCCGCCGGTGTCGTCGAACTTGAAAGCAAGTATGATCTCGGGATTGGCGGGCACCGAAGTGGCGCGGGCGTAATCCTCGAATGCGTTGGGGTTGGGCTGACCTGCAGCCGCGCCGCCGGTATTGAGCAGCTCAACGCCGTTTGCCGCAGCCCAGTCGAGCACAGCCTCGTTGGCGTCGATTGCGGCCTTCCAGCGTTCCTTGTCTGCGTTGCCCCAGCAGATGAGATTGTTGTTCTCTCCGTTATCGATATAAGGGGTGGCGCTGTTGAACAGGGGACGTGCTGCGAACTGCAGTGTGCGGGCCTTGATGGCGAGTGCTGCGCCCTTAGTCATACGGCCGGTATTTGCCGCATCCCACTTGGCGGGAAGCACTCCCGCAGCCTCGTCGCAGAGGTCGGAAATGAACTTTACCATTTCCTCTATGGTAGCACGGGGTGCGGAGAGGTCGTCATCGGACATGAAGGATTTGCTCACCAGAGGCACGCCGCCATAGCGGTAGAACATGCCCATGTAGCGGTATGCCACGAGCGCCTTGCACTCGGCCTTCACCACTTCTTTCTCGGAGTCTGACATATCCTCGACCTGGTCTATGCTCTCTGCCGTTATCCAGCACTGGCGGATGAACGCCCAGTTGTTGGCATAGTTTTCTGCGCCGGCGTCAGAGCCGTCGGTTCCGGTGACTGACAGGCCGCCCTGTGAAATGTTGTAGCTGCCGTGCCAGTTGTAGCCGCGGCCCACCTCGCCGCTTATGGCTCCCAGGGTGCAGTGGCCTATGCCAATGCCTCCCTGCCAGCCGTGGCGGAGGATATTGCGATAGCAGCTCATCAGGGATGCATTTGCATTCTTGCGGGAAGAGAAAACGGCCTGCTGGTCCACTGTACCGGTGGTGTCGGGTTTCTCGAGGAAGAAGCTGCACGAAGTTGCAAGTCCGACAGAAAGGACTGCAAGCGTCAATATGTTAAGTGTCTTTTTCATATTCGTGCGGGATTAGAAACGGAAACTCAAGCCTGCCATGAAGATACGGGTGAGCGGATAGACGTAGGTGCTGCCGTCGGTCGTCTCCGGGTCGATGCCGTAAGGGGTCAGGGCGTTGCGGAATGTGTAGACGTTGTTGGCGTTGGCGTATACGCGGACTGCCTGGAGTATGGTGTTGCGTCCGCCGCGGCCAAGGTCGAATGTGTATCCCAGCTCTATGTTCTTGAGCTTGATGTGGTCTGAAGAAACCATCCAGTAGTCGCTGGTGAGGTAGTTGTTGTGCGACGTTGTTGCAGCGTAAGCGGCTCTGGGGTAGGTGATTGTCTCTCCGGCGAGGTATTTCTCCTCTGTCCAGCGGCCCTCGTACTGCCACATCCAGGCGTTACCTGCGTTCTTGTAGAACGGGATGGTGTAACCGCTGGGGAGGTAGTAGGAACCGTCCTTGGAGCCGGTGAAGAGCATCCTGAAGTCGAAGCCCTTCCAGCCCAGCTGGATCTTGAAGTTGAAGTGATACAGCGCGTAGTTGGGGAATCCGATGGGACCGACGTCGTTCTGGTCTATCCTGTCGTCGCCGTCAAGCGAGACGTAACGGATGTCGCCCAGGGTGGCCTGGTTGCCCGTATAGGTATTGTACGGACGGGCGTCAAGCTCTTCCTTTGTGTTGAAGAGGCCGTCGCTCTTGAGACCGTAGCGCTGGCCGATCATATGGCCTGTCTTGTTCATCCACTCGTAGGGGTTGTTTGCCTCTGCCATATACACGATCTTGTTGCGTGCGTAGCTGATGTCTGCACCCAGGGTGTAGATGAAGTCTCCCACCTTGTCGGTCCAGTTGAGCATTATTTCATAACCCTGGTTGGTGGTGATACCCACGTTTGCCGGAGGAACGTCGCTCTGCTTCACGCCGTAGATAGCTGGAATGATGCCGAGGGTGGTAAGGATGTTGTCGCGCTTCTCGTAGAACCAGTCGAAGTCTACTGAGAGGCGGTTAGCAAAGAACTTGGACTCTACGCCCACGTCATATTTGCGTGCGCGCTCCCAGGTGATCGCAGGGTTGCCGAGGTTTCCTTCTGCGGCGCCGTCAAAATAGGTGTTTGGCGCCGAGCCGTCGCTGGTGCCAAGCCAGTATCCGCCCTGTCCGAGGTTCCAGGTGTTGGGAAGATAGTAGTAACGCCTGTTGGCGCCCAGCTGGTCGTTACCCACTTCACCGTAGGAAGCGCGGATCTTCAGGAAAGTAAGGATGTCGTTCTTGGGGAACCAGGGCTCGAGGGTGGGTACCCAACCGGCCGAAATTGCCGGGAAGAGGCCGAAGCGGCGGCCTTCCGCGAACTGCTCGGTGCCGTTGTAACCCACGTTGAGCTCAGCCATGTAACGGTCTGCGTAATTGTAAGTTACGCGGCCCACAAAACCCATGATTCCGGAAGGGACGTGGTATGAGTCGGAAGGCATGGTGTACTTGGAGGCCTTGCCCAGCAGGAGGGCGGACACGTGGTGGTCGGCAAAAGACTGGGACCAGTCAAGGCCTGCGTCGAAATAAAGCTTGTTCCAGTTGCTGTATCCCCAGGAATCGAATGAACCGCTGCCGATGGAACCGCCGAAGAAGTCGTAGTTCAGGGGGTTGTCTGCGTTGCGCTGCACGGTGTATGAAGGCAGCGAAGGAGAGTAGCGGGTATAGCGGTTGTAGTTGTCCTGGTACGATACCGTTGCGTGCGCGTTAAGGTTGGGCAGCAGGTAGTCCATCCTGTGGTTGAGCTTGATGGTATTGTCCAGCAGGCTGTTGTAGATGGTGGCCGTGCCGCTCATAAGGAGGTTGTACACGGCGTTCTGGTAACCGATGCTGCTGTTGGTCTTGGTGGCAAGGGGGTTCTGCACGGAACCGGCTATGCCGGAGAAGCCGCTCACGAGCTTGCCGTCCACAAAACCGGGACTTATGAAGGGGTTGCAGTCGTAGATGTACTGCATGATGATCTTGTAACGGGCAGAGAGGTCGTAGGCGTCGGCGCCGTTACCGGGACCGGTGGTTTCGCCGAACTGGCCGGCGGAGTTCACCGTAAGGGTGGTGCGGTCCGTTATCTTGATGTCGAAGTTGCTGCGGAAGTTGTAGCGGTTGAACAGGGACCTGGTGTCTGCTCCGTAGTACTGGACGCTGTTGGTAATACCTTCCTGGCGGAAGTAACCAAATGATACGAAGTACTTTACCCTTTCCGTACCGCCAGCCACGTTGATGTTTGCCTGATACTGGGGAGCGACCTTGTTGAACTGCTCCTTGTAGAGGTTGTGGTCTGCGTAATAAAGGGCGGGGCTGTCCATGAGGGCCTTCTTCTGCTCTGCGGAGAGACCGGTCATAGCCTCGATTTCCTGCGGAGTGAAGTCGCGGTTGTTCTTGAACTTCCACAGGTCGTAGTCGTCGTAGATATAGGACGACAGGCCTTCGTTGCCGGGGTATCCGTTCTGCTCGTTGCGGATGGCCTCGTTGCGGAAGAGGGCGTACTCGTACGCGCTGACGCCTTCCTGCAGCAGAGTTGCTGAAGTGAGACCGTAGTTTGCGGAGAAGTTGATGACGGGCTTGCTCTGTACGCCCCTCTTGGTGGTCACGATGATGACGCCGTTAGCGCCCCTAACACCGTACACGGCCGTGGAGGCCGCGTCCTTGAGGATGCTGATGCCCTGGATCTCGTTGGGGTCCATTGCGTTGAACTCGGAGAAAGCCTGCTCGGACGCCTGCTCCACACCGTCGATGATGATGAGAGGAGTGGAGACTCCGTAAGTGGAGACGCCGCGGATGTAGAGGTTGGCCGCGTTGCGTCCGGGCTCGCCGGAAGTCTGCAGACCGGCCACGCCGGGAGTGTTGCCTATGAGGGCGTTGGAGATGTTGGAAACCGGAGCCGCGAGGATGTCGCTGCCGTTCACGGATGAGATGGCGCCGGTGACGTTCACCTTCCTCTGCGTGGCGAAGGCGGTCACCACCACTTCATCCATCATGTTCACGTCGGGGCTCATGGTGACATTCAGCACGGACTGTACGTCAGGAACGCGGAACGCCTGAGTGGTATAGCCTATGAACTGGAATTCCAGCATGGCCTCACCGGCCGGAACCCTGATGGAGTACTTGCCGTCGATGTCTGTCGGCACGCCGGTGGAAGTTCCCTGCAGAACGACGAAGGCGCCTGCGAGGGGTTCCCCCTTCTCATCCACCACCTTACCGCTCACGGTACGCGTGTTCTGTCCCGCGGCGGCGAAGGTTCCCAACAGCACTGCGAGAGCGCAAGCCAGGATGGTTTTCAGTGTCTTGGTCATAATATTCTATATTGTTATTTTATTTCGTATCCGTCAGGAAGCGCATACATGTCCGGAAGGTCGGCGCTGAAGAGAGTGCGGGGAGAACTGTACATCTTCCTGAAGTCTTCTTCGGACGGATGTCCGGGGTATACGCTGAAATAATGTTTGTCTGATTCGTTGTTGCCTACATACTTGTTGCGCCACATGGTTACCATGCTGATGCGCTTCTCGCCTATGGGAGCCATAAGGTAACGGGACCAGAAATCGCTCTGGGTGAACGACTCAAGTCCGTCCTCTGTTACGCCGCAGGGTTTCTGTTTGGCCAGGGAAAGGGCTTCCAGGGCCTCCAGGTTGGAGATGAACGCGCTGTTGCCGGTTCCGTGGTAGCAGTCCATGCCTATGAAGTCCACCCAGTCGTCGCCGGGCCAGCGGAAGAGAAGCCTGTCGCGGGCGTCGGGATAGACGGCGTCCATCTGGGGAGAGATGGCGTAGAGGAAATTGTGCACTCCCTTGGTATCCCTGAGGTACTTTACCGTCAGGCGCCAGAAGTCTATGAAATCCTGTGCGGTGGTGCAGGAAGAGCCCCACCAGGACCAGCCCTGGGTATGCTCGTGATAGATACGCAGGATAACGGGCACAAGTTCACCTTCGGAGTCCTTGAGGCCAAGTGCGAAATCTGCGAGGCGGTCGAGCCAGGAAAGGTATTTGGTCCTGGTTGACGTGCCCTCGGTGAGGATTTCCTTCACTACCTCGTTGGAGGAGTTGTCCCATGAGTCTCCGCCGGTCTTGGGGTTGTTGAGATGGGCGCAGGCGAGTATAACCTCTCCCCTCTCGCGTGCCTCGAGTATCACCCGGCGGCGTATCTGGTTGGCCGAGGAACCGTAGCGGTTGTCCATTATCTCGGCAAAGTCTACGCTGAAGACTGCCGGATAGTCGCCGCAGACGGCCTTGGTGTCCGACGCTCCGGGTTCGTTGTACCAGTAGCGTCCGTACCACAGGTCGTCGTGGTGGCCGAACATCCAGCCGCGGTCCGCAATCTTCCACAGATTGGCAAGAAGGGCCTTGGTCTGCGGAGTGGCGTCTTTGTCCACTATCTTTAGCGTGACGTGCTCGTTGGGATTGGCTTCCTGGACAACGCTTACCTCTT
This sequence comes from Bacteroidales bacterium, assembly GCA_017651785.1. Classification (GTDB taxonomy): domain Bacteria; phylum Bacteroidota; class Bacteroidia; order Bacteroidales; family UBA932; genus Cryptobacteroides. The sequence continues at coordinate 9,018 of JAGCCD010000055.1, read as the reverse complement.
TATTGTAATAGCGGTCTGCCTTGTCGCTGAAGCGGATGCCGCCCTCGCGGGGAGATGCCGTGGGATTCCCGTCGGCAACGAAGTAGCGAACGGCGGAAGTAGAGCCGGCCGCCTCGTCCTCGCGGATCCAGTCCGCAAGGACTTCCACTTCGTACTCGAAATTGGCGTTTACCCCTATACGGAACTGGCCGCCGCCGTAAGGAACGGTGACGGACTCCTCGGAAAAAGTGAGGGAACGGGGATCTGAGGGTTTATCCTTTCCTCCGTCGTCGGGTTTTTCACACGAGAAAACCGCCGCACAGCAGAGCAGCAGGGAAACAAGTATGTTCATCCGGGCCTTCATCGTCAGTCGGAAAGATACTCCGAATGGTTCTCAATGGGGCTGTCGGAGGCCTTTTTTACGAGCCAGAAGGTGTTTCGCAGGTTATCCGTGAACCAGCGGGTGTCGGGCCAGTTCCAGTCTATCACGTCGAAAGGACCCTCGAAGGCGCGGGTGAAAGCGAGCTCGGGCACGTTGAACGCCTGGCCCCAGTACTCTTTGTCGCCGCCGGTAATGAGTTCCACTCCGTACAGAGGATTGGCGTAGTCCGCGTCTTCCCAGGCGTGGACGTAGATGAAGCCGTCGCCGGGCTTGGACCAGCGGCTCTTGCCCTTGGGGAAGGTGCGATACATGTCGTTCACGTCTATTGAATTGTTATAGACGTAGTTGGCATAGAGGCCGTCTTCTCCGGGAGTGTTCACCAGAGTGCCGAAAGTGGCGCCGGTAATGGCGTCGGCACCCTCCAGTCTGAAGCTCAGGAGGTTGTCGTCCTCGTCAGTGGGCATGTAGCCGGCTCCCCAGTGCCACCACTTGTCCATAACGGTGGAGCGCACAACGGCGTCGTCCCAGCCGCCCACGATGATGAATGCGCACGCAGGGGCGCTTCCATCAAGAATGCCGCCCACCGGAGTGAAGGTGTATGTGCCTTCAAGAGGGTCTACGAACTGGTCGTACTTCACCGTGTAGGTGCGTGTCTCGCCGTTGTAGGCGGTAACCGTGAACTGGGCGCTTCCGCCGCTCAGGTCGAGCGTGCTTCCGGGGCCAATGCTGGCCTTGGGGCAGTACTCGCTGTTGGGGAACTTGAAGTCCAGGGCCTCGACCTTTACCGCGGACATGTCAAGGCCTCCGGTAATGAGGCTGACAGTCACGGTGCCTGAACTGTCGTCACGCCAGTCGTTGGCGATGACGGCGGCGCCGATCTGGGATTCCAGCCTCAGATTGGCGGGGGTTCGTTCACGCAGCCAGGGGTCCGTCAATTCTTCGGTGTTGTGGATCACCTTTTCGCAGGAGACCATTGCCGCCAGGGCAAACACCGCAAAGATTAATCGTTTGACTGTTCTGTTCATGATTATTGTTAATGGGTTAATGGAATTCAAAACGAATCCACCGCACGGCGCGCTGACGCTGTGCGGTGGAGGAAACCAACGTACTTTTCATTCAACCAATTCACCAATGAAGTCATCAATTACGTGTCTTGGTGCAAAGGTCGGCCGATTAGGTTGGATATAAAAATACTATTTTGCTGAATAATGATACGATTTTACAACTATACCACAATCTTGGTTTTCTTGTACATAGCCCTGAATTCGCGGGGGGTGTATCCCCTCTTTGCCTTGAATATGCGGTTGAAGTTGGAAAGGTTGTTGAACCCGCATTCGTAGCATATCTCGGCTATGTTCTTGGAAGAGTCAACAAGAAGGCGCGTGGCGCGTCCCAGCTTTATGTCGATAATATAGTCCGACAGCGTGCGCCCGGTGTGCATCTTGAAGAAATTGCTGAAGGCGGAGGGGCTCATTCCCACCATCGCGGCGAGGTCTGTCTGGCGCACAGCATCGGTAAAATGGGCGTCTATGTACGTCTTTACCTTATGGATACGACGGCTGTCCGTGCTGTCCTCAACCTGGGCGAAGGCGGAACTGGCAAGCACGCGGTAACCGCCACGCACTGCAAGGTCGTTCAGCAGGGCGAGGAACAGGAGGAACTGGCGGAAACGGTCTTTCTCTCCCACCAGCTCTTCCAGTTTTCCGTAAACGCGGAGTATGGTTCCGACGGGAAAAACCACCCCGTGCTCGGCGTCGGAAAACATCTGGCGTATGTGGGCGAACTGGTTCTTTCCAAGCATTTCGCCGGACAGAAGATCCTGTGAAAATTGTATCGTTATTTCCCTGATATCGGATGAGGCGCAGTCTCCCTGAGCCCAGGTATGCTCAAGATTCTGCCCGCCTACGAGCACAAGGTCCAGGTCCCCTATGGTCTCTACCGAGTCGCCCACTATCCTGCGGGCGCCCCGGGCGTTCTCTATGAAGTTTATCTCCAGCTCCTTGTGACGGTGCACCGGATAGGTAAACTCAGTCTTGTGACGGTCTATTATATAGAAGCAGTCCTTCTCCGAGAGCGGAGTTATCTCTGTGAGTACCATAACGCTACAGATTAAAGCCGGTTACGTCCAGAACGGGTTTGCCGCTGCAGTCGCAGGCCTTTACGCTTACGGTAACGGTCTTCGACTCGCCCGGCATGAGTGAGAAGTAGTTGTCCGAATACATAACCGGCAGCACAAGGTCACCGGTCTTGCTGTCCGTAACGCGCAGACGGATCATCAGGGCAGGGACGGAGGAGGAGTTTGTGAGCGTAACGGTCTTTGTGAGCCCGCCTTTTTCTTTAACGGAGAGCTTCGCACGTCCCAAGTCATTGAGAGCCTGGAAGTTGCCTTCTTCCCTTCCTTGCACGTAGAAGTTGTCGGACAGCACCGTGCCGTCGCCGCCGCAGAGAGTCAGCTTAACGTAGTACACATCGCCGGCGACGTCCGGAACGACAATCGGGAAGCAGTCGAACGTTGCATCCTCGGGAAGTGCAAAAGTGCATTCATTTTCCCACAGAACCTGCCCCTGCATATCAAGCACCCGGGCTTTGGCCGTAAGGTCCGTGCGGTCTTTGGCGTGATAATTCACCGCCTCAACAATGCCAGAATACTGATTGAGCTGGATGTGCAGCGGCTCGCAGGCTTTCTTGCAGCCGAAGTATGCGGCAGTTGGTTCTAAGAAGTAGTCGTATGTCTGCCATACCATAGACGGCCAGGCGGGATGGCTCATCCACAGCAGCAGGCCGCGGCGGTTCTCTCCCCTTCCCTCGAACATGGCACGGTAGCCGTCATAGTTTACCCACTGTGCGTAACTGGCGAACTGCTTTGCATCGGCCGGCTCGCCGAAGTGGCTGGCTATCAGCTCGTTGAAGCTCTCTGCCTGCTGGGCGCAATGCACCAGGCGGCCAAGGGTATAGTCGTGCAGACCGTACATTGCGTTGGGATGCGCAATCGTGTTAACCGGTTCTACGGCATCTTCTCCCATCGTGCGCACAAGGTTTTCCCAGTTCATCACGTTGGGCATACCCATCTCGCTGTGCAGTTTGTCACGGCCGCGGATATGGAAGTAACTGGAAGGCTGAAGGGCGTTGTAGGGGCCGCCGCCGCTCACACCGTCTGCAGCGGAATGGGGTATGTAGAACATTCCGGGATGCTCGGCGGGAATCATTGTCTCCAGGAAAGAATCGATCTCCTTGGGCGGATAGCCCTCGTTACGGCCCACGTAAAGGGCAATGGACGGATGGTTGCGGATGCGATGGACGTAGCTGCGGGCGATTTCGTTGAAGCGCCCGGGGTCGGAAGGCTCGGGGCCGTCCCAGGGATTGGCCAGCCAGAAGTCCTGCCAGATCATTATGCCGTACAAGTCGCAGGCCTCGTAGAAGTGGCGGCTGCCGATCATACCCACCCAGTCGCGTATCATCGTGAAGTTCATATCGGCGTGATAGGCCACTGCAGCGTCATACTCGCGGGCGCGATAGTTCAGAAGGTGTTCCGGGTAGCCCCAGTTGCCGCCGAATCCTATGAAACGGCGTCCGTTCACGAAGATGCTCAGGCGCCGGGAGTCGTCGCGTCCGGTGAAGCCGCCCTCGAACTTGTCTTCCCTGTCGTAATCGTCCATAGAATAGGACATCTGGCGCACGCCGGCAAGGAACGAGCTGCGGTCGGACTCGGTTCCGCCGGTCTTGAAGCTGAAGCTCACAGGGTAAAGGTTCTGCTCGCCGTAGCCCCTGGGCCACCAGAGGCGGGGGTTGTCAAGAGTCTGGGGAGGAAATTCCACCGCAAGGCTCTCTCCGGCTGCAAGTTCTACGGGCCTGTTGGCTTTGAGTTCTCCGAAGCTCCATTCCAGGGTGCCGTTTACGGGGGCGTCTGAACGGTTTACGAGGACTGCGCTGGCATAGACCTTAGCCGAGGTGGTGTCGGGCAAAGGAAGCACAGTTCGCACGAACGGTTCGGAAATGGTTACAGGGCCGGTGTAAGACAGCCACACGTCGTCGTAAATACCGGCGCCACGGCCGCGGACGGTGGGCAGCCAGTCCCAGCCTATTGTGGCGTGCATAGTGGGATTGTCGGCACCCAGGATGCCGCCGTTCTTATCAGGAGTATATGCGGTCTGTTCTTTCACAAAGCCGTAACTGTCGTTGCATATTATTTTGACAGCCAGGCAGTTGGGGCCGTCCTTGAGGATACCGGTGACGTCAAAGTCTTCTGCCCTGAAGGCGCCGTCCACAAGACCGAGCTTTGTGCCGTTAAGCCAGACTTCTGCCTTCCAGTTCACGCCCTCGAAGTGCAGGAGCTGACGGGGTGTGTCCACCACCGCGTCGAACACGTCCCGGTACCAGAAATCGGAGCGGAAGTATGAGTCCGATATGTACAGCTGATTTGCGGCGTAATTGGGGTGGAGCACTGCGCCGGCATCTACGTAGCTGCCAAGCACGGTGCCGGGGACCGTGGCGCACATCCAAGATGCGTCGTCGAAGGAGCCAGAAGAGATTGCGGCTCCGTCGGCATCAGTCTCAGACGCCCTTGCTATCTTCCAGGCACCGCCGCAAAGCATCTGGCGTGAGCCTTCCCTGGCAGGGGCGGTCGCAGGAACAATCTTTACGCCTCCTGTGCCTATAACCTCCCACTCTCCCAGCTCGAACGGCTCGCCGTTGACGCTCTTTTCAAGGAGCAGGCGCACATATCGGCCCCTGGCGGACGGGAATTCAATCTCTTCCGAGGGCGAATCCAAAGCGGCGATGTCTTTCCAGTTTTTGGAATCGTCAGATACCTGGACCTTGGCGGCCGCAGGTCCGTTTACCCAGCAGAACTTCATCTTGCCAAAGCGCGACGGGGCGCCAAGGTCTACGGCAACCCACTCATTCTCTGCAGTATAGCTCTTCCAGGAACTTGTAAAGAAGACATTGGGCATAACGCTCTGCGCCTTGCCGTCCTTATAGAAAAATACCTCCGTAAGAGTAAAGTCAGCCGGGGTTTTGGTGGTGAGGCGTACCGCACTGAAAGGTCCGTTCACTTTGAGTCCCAGGGGGAATTCATAATGGTGGCGGATCATATCGTTCTCTCCAACCAGGTCCTGGTTTGTGCCCTGCACTTTAGCGGTTCCAAGAGGTATCCATTCACCCTCGCACTCTCCCTCAAAGGCTATCGTGGATCCGGCGGGAACCCAGCCGTCAGAACCCGTGGCCATTATCCTGTCTGCGCTTACCTGGTATCCGTTAAAACGCAACTCCACGGTGCTGGAGGGGGTTTTGCAGTTTATTCCGGCCATGTTGTGGTCTGTGAGGTAGCCGTTGTCTATGCGGGAAACGGGCTCTCCGTCCCTGGTAACGCTTACCCAGCGGGAAGGGCCGTCCGGAACGATGCCGTCCGTAACCAGCTGGGCGGTCTGGTCGAAGTTGAAGCTGCTGGAGTGGCTGGCGGCCCGGCGCAGGGCCAGATTGCGCTCGGCGCCGCCGGCAGATATGATCTGCGGAGCAAAGCACTCTGCGGGGTCTCCGGGATAGACGCCTATGCCGCGGGTGCGGATGCCATCGTTCTTTGGAGAGCATGCGGCGACACAGGCCACGCATGCCATAGACAGAAGGAATAATCTGATATTCATACAGCCTTTGGTTAGAAGTGATATTGGATATTGCAAATATCGCCACTCAGAATTAGAAAACAAATACATTCTTGCTGAATTATGATACATTTTTCACAAAAGGTCCGGGAACGCCTTTCCGGCTCAGCCTCCATATTCAGCTTTTTTTACTATATTTGCGTCAATCCGATGGAAAGAAAGGAAATCGAGAATCTTATGCAGGCCCATGGGATCCGTCCCACAGCCAACCGCATCAGCATAGCCCTGGCGCTCTCCCGCGCCGGGCGTCCCATGTCTCTGGGAGAGCTTGAGGATAATCTGGACACAATAGACAAATCCGGCATCTCCCGCGCCCTCACGTTATTCCGCGGCAGCCATATGGTACACGTGATAGAGGACGGCTCAGACAGCGTCCGCTACGAGCTCTGCCTTTCCGAGAGCGAGCACCACGACTCTGACGAACACGTGCACTTCTACTGCGAAAAATGCGGTAAAACATTCTGCCTCAACGACATATCCATACCGTCGGTGGCTCTCCCCTCCGGGTGGACGCCAACCAGCACCAACTACATGATTAAAGGCGTCTGCCCCGCCTGCAGCCAAGACTGACCAACGACCTATGTCCAACATCTGGGATCCCAACCGCCTGTACAAGATTCTGCGTCCCTACGTAGACTTCTGCACTCGTCACAGCTACCGAAAAATAACCACGGAAGGTTCTCTTCCAGAGGGAGGAAGAGCCTACATCTACGCCCCCAACCACACCAACACCCTTATGGATCCCCTGCTGGTGCTGCAGGAGCGCAGGGGCCCCACCTCTTTCGGAGCTAGGGCCGACGTTTTCCGCAAGCCCGGCATAGCGCGCATAATGAGGTGGCTCAAAATCGTTCCCCTGGCCCGCAAAGATCGTGACCGTCCTGAAGAAGTGGCCCGCAACAAGGCTACGATGGAAGAAATAGACCAAATCCTTGGTCACGACGTGCCCTTCTGCATCTTTTGCGAAGGCCGTCACCGCACCATGCACTCATTGCTTCCCATCCGACGCGGCATCGCCCACATAGCCTTCGTCAGCGCCGCCCAGAGGCCTACCAGCATCGTCCCCATCGGCATAGACTACAGCGACTGGTTCCACTACCGCGGCTGCGTCCACATCAAATACGGTGAGCCGCTGGACATCAACGCCTTCGCCGCGGCGCTGGCAGACAAATCGGACAGTGAAAGGGATGCCGCCCTTCAGCAGGAAATGTACAGGCAGCTGTCGTCGCTGATATTCTTCATTCCGGACGATGAGCATTATGAGGAGAGGCTGGCAGAGGCAATGGCGTCAAAGCCGCGCAAAAGCGTTTTCCCCCGAGTGCTTCAGGCCGTCCTTAGCTTCCCCCTGTTCCTGGTGTGCGCGGTTCTTGCGCTTCCCATGTGGGGAATTGCGGAATACATTTGCCGCTGGAAGATTAAAGACCCTGCATTCTGCAACACCGCCCGCTTTGGCGTAAAGCTCATAGGCACGCCCATTTTCTTCATCATCTGGGCAGTAGTGCTTTTCCTGCTGCTTCCCTGGTGGGCAGCCGCTCTCCTGTTGCTGCTGTTCCTTATATCGTACAGCGTCTTTTACGACTGGATCAACCTGGTCTGCGGCAGGTAGTATGTCCTCAGGGCGTTAAGCACGCTCAATACCGTTACTCCCACGTCTGCGAATACCGCCATCCACATGGTGGCGAGACCTATTGCAGCCAGCAGAAGCACTGCGAGCTTGACTCCAATAGCGAACCAGGTGTTCTCCTGCGCGATGCGGCGGGTACGGCGCGCAAGTCCTATCGCAGTGGCAATCTTTCCGGGGTTGTCATCCATCAGAACCACATCCGATGCCTCTATTGCTGCGTCCGAGCCTAGGCCTCCCATCGCTATGCCCACGTCTGCAAGCGCAAGCACGGGGGCGTCGTTGATGCCGTCGCCCACAAAGGCCACGGGGCGTCCGGCGGGACGGTTATCAAGTATTTCCTGCAGCTTGGTCACTTTGCCGTCCGGCAGCAGGCCCGCGTAACACTCGTCAATTCCAAGCTCATTTGCCACGGCTGCGCCCACTTCGGCCTGGTCGCCGGTGAGCATCACCGTCTTGGCTACACCTGCCTCACGAAGCGCCGCAACGGCTGCGGAAGCATCTTCCTTTACGACGTCAGACACGATTATATGGCCTGCATATTCGCCATCTATGGCAACGTGCACTATGGTGCCTTTCTTGTGGCACGGATGCCATGCAGCGCCCACAGACTCCATCAGCGCCTGGTTCCCAACCAGCACGGTCCTTCCATTCACGCATGCGGATACTCCCTTGCCGGCGATTTCCTTAACGTCCTCAACCCTGCAGTCGTCGTCCTCGTCGGGATAGGCGGCTTTGAGGGAAGTTGCGATGGGATGGGTGGAGTAGCGCTCAACGTGCGCTGCAAGGTGCAGAAGTTCCTTTTCCTCAATGAGTTCCGGATGCACGGCAGTAACCTCGAATACGCCTTTTGTAAGCGTACCGGTCTTGTCGAACACAACCGTTCCCACGCGGGATAGCGCCTCCATATAGTTGGAACCTTTGAAGAGTATTCCCCTTTTGGATGCTCCGCCGATGCCGCCGAAGAAAGCCAGAGGCACCGAAATAACGAGTGCGCAAGGGCAGGACACGACCAGGAACAGCAGTGCCCTGTAGAGCCAGGTAGAGAACTGGCCGCCGAGCAGCGTGGGCACAACCGCTAGCAGCACAGCAGCGCCTACCACTATGGGCGTATACACGCGGGCGAAGCGTGCGATGAAGTTCTCGCTTCGAGATTTGTTCTCTGCAGCATGCTCCACCAGCTCAAGGATCTTGCTTGCGGTGGATTCGCCGAAGGGCTTGGTAACGCGCACCTTCAGCACGCCGGAAAGGTTGATGCAGCCCGAGCGGATCTCGTCCCCTGCGTCTATGCCGCGGGGCAGGCTCTCGCCCGTAAGCGCCTTTGTATCAAGGGATGACGAGCCTTCCGTCACCACTCCGTCAACGGGAACTTTCTCTCCCGG
>JAGCCD010000054.1 GCA_017651785.1 Bacteroidales bacterium | reverse complement strand
TCCAAGTTCCACATCGAGGTCCGCTCCCCCAGGGGCGCTGCCGGCCTTATGCAGCTTGTTCCGGACACCGCCGAGTCTTACGGCTGCTCCAATCCGCTTGACCCCGAAGAGAACATCCGGGCCGGGGTGATGATGCTGAGGGCCATAGAGAAGCGCTACAGGCGCCTGGCCGCCGACCCGGAGGAACTGTCAAAGTTCACTCTTGCCGCTTATAACGCCGGCACGGGACGCCTTAAAGACTGCATCAACTACGCCCGGCACTCGGGAAAGGATGTCTCCAGGTGGGAAAACATCGCCGCCGTTATTCCTCAGATGCAACACGACTCCATAGCCGCGCTGGATACGATAAAGTTCGGCGCCTTTAACGGCAGGGAAACCCTGTCGTACGTACGCCGCGTGCGTGCTTTCCACGAACGTTACCGCCATATCTGTCCGTAAATGAAGGCCCAGGGATTCATAGCGTCAAGACTCAGGTTCAAGGGGAGGCTCGCGGCGGTCGCCATTGCGGTGTCGTTCTTCGTGATGATACTGTCGCTGGCCATTTCCGGCGGCTTCAGGCACGAGATTAGGCGAGGAATATCCGAGGTCGCCGGTGACATCACCCTGTCCGGCAGCAACGACGCACCGGTAAGCCTTGATCTGTCGTACCTGGACAAGCTTCGGGAGGTTAACGGCGTGCAGAGCATAACGCCCGTCATCTGGAAGCCCGCCATCATCAAGGGCCCGGAAGACATTTCCGGCGTGCTGGTAAAGGGTATCCCGATGGCCGACAGCTGTTCCCTGCAGGCACGCATCCCTTCCCGCCTGTCGCGCACGCTGCACCTTAACTCCGGTGACAGCTTCACCGCTTACTTCGTAGAAGAAAAAGTAAGGGCACGCAAGTTCACAGTGAGCGAGGTGTACGACGCCCCGGTAGATTCCGACGAAATGCTCACAGTCCTTGTGCCGCTCTCGGATATGCAGCGCCTCTGCGGCTGGGGCGCAGATACCGCAGGATCGCTGGAAGTCCTTATGAACCAGGGCGTTCCCGCAGAAAACGCAGCCATGGAAATGAGTCTGGTCTCGTACGTTTCACACACGGAAGAGGAAGATGTGCTCCGCGTATCAACCGCCCGCCAGCGCTATCCCCAGCTCTTCGACTGGCTGGATCTGATTGACTTTAATGTCCTTGCCATCATATTGCTGATGACGGTGGTTGCCGGATTCAACATGATTTCCGGACTGCTCATCCTGCTATTCCGCAATATCAGCACAATTGGCACACTAAAGAGCCTGGGAATGGGCAATCGCGCCATTGCAGGAGTGTTCCTGCGCGTTGCGGCCCGCATAGTAGCGGTGGGAATGATTATTGGCAACGGCCTCGCGCTACTTTTTTGCCTGGTACAGGGCGCCACTCATTTCATCCGCCTTAACCCGGCGAATTACTTCGTGTCGTTCGTTCCCGTTTACATCAGCCCCGCCCTGGTGATCGCGGTGGATGTGCTGGCCTTTGGCGCCATCATGCTCATGCTCCTCATCCCTACCCTCTTCATTTCGAAGGTAGATCCCGCAGAAACCGTAAGAATCAAGTAAGCCGAAGCAAGATTCCGGCTGCTACTGTATTTATAGGACGTATGAAACGGATACTTGCCACCATAATTATGGCCTTCGCGGTCCTTGGCTCGGCATACGGCCAGGAGATTGTAGAAGAGGCCGTCGACACAACGACTGTAGTCCAGGTGCTTCCGTCATTCCCGGAAGAAGCGCCGGCGCCTTATATCCCGGATTTCAATCGAAACGAGATCGACGTCTCCCTGACCCTTGGTTCCGGCCTGCAGATTGTCGGAGCATATGCGAGCCTCATCATTTCAATCCTGGGTTCCGCCATAAAGGATGAATTTTTTGTGGCCGTTCCTTTCTTTGTCCCAAGCCTCTCCGTAGAATACGACCGCTGGCTTAACGAAAAGATTGCCGTAGGCGCCAGCATCAATGCAGACGTCTTATCCGCCCTACCCACAGCCCTGGTTGCAAACGTGAGCGTTATGCCCGATTTCAAGTACCGCTGGCTCCACAGAGACAAAGTGAGTCTGTATTCAAAAGTGGCCCTGGGTTACCTCAACACTATTTATGCGTCAAGGGACGAAGAAGGCAAGATGGTCTACGGATCTCTTACCGGTCAATACGCCCAGATGTTGGAAGAAGACTTCGCATCCGCATTCTGGACGGCCATGATAATTCCGCCCATTGGCTGGCAGGTTACTCCTATCGGCATGGATATTATCACATCTGCCCGCAACCTTTACTTCTATATGGAGCTTGGTGTAGGCACACAGGGTGCGTTTACTTTTGGTCTCAAGAAAACTTTCTGACATGAGAAGGATAGCCCCCCTGCTGTTAGCCCTGCTCAGTTTGTGCTCGTGCAAACTGCACGACGATTATACCGGGGAGCCATTCATCCATCTCGAGTATGTAGTTGACGGTCAACGCTTTGAGTACGAGGACTGGGGGTTTGTGTCTGGCAATCACTTCTACGCAGAGAGTTCATGCCGTCTTTGGCTTGAAGAGAATCCAAACGGAGGGTCTGCCCGGTTCCAGCTGCAATCCAATTACCTCACACTCAGTCTGGACGAACAGAAATCCTGGTTCACAGACGGCAACCGTTATCAGTTGTCAGACAAAGACAATGCCGGTCAAAACTACATGAAAGGCCGGTATGGAGACGCCACCATCACGGGCGGATGGTACATGTTCACGCGCAAATCGTGTGAGCCCTACTGCAGCTATGAGTTGCACTTCCAGTTTACCTGCGACGACGGGCAAAGCACTTTCGAGGCCACCGAAGGGATATTACAGGTCGGACGCAGGATGCAGTACATCAAAAAAGGAGAACTCATAAAGGAAGGAGGGAACTGACCATGAGAAACTGCATCAAATATATCCTCCTGGCTGTGAGCCTGTTGAGTCTCGCTTCCTGCATGATGGTCATCGAATACAAGCCACCCCGCTGGAAGTGTGAAATGAAATTCAACGGCGCTTCCCAAAGCTCCTTATGCGAGGAAGACACCTACCCGGTGAGCATGGAGTATTCCGTCCCCGAATTCTTTATTATGGACGATGACCGGGTAGTTTTCCGCTTCTTCTATAAAGCCACCGGCCTCAAGCTTCAGTTTGCAAACGACGGCCCCTTCAAATACGGTAAGAAGTATTACTTCAACGGAACGGAAGAGTTCTTCGACGTGCAGTTTGACTGGCTATATGGCGGAGTTGCCTATGAGTGCACATCCGGCTGGATAGAATTCCACAGCAGCGTGCTTTCAAGCGTCGCCTACACCATTAAATTCGAATTCGACCTTGCCTCCCCTCAGGGTGACAAGGCCGAAGTAAGAAACGGAACCTTTACCGTCTACGATGTGGTAAAGCCCCGGAATACAAACGAAGGGCTGGCTATATTATAAGCAGCGCGTCTCCGTAAGGACCGAAGCGGTAATCCATCTCAAGGGCCTGGCGATAGGCCTCCATCACTTTCTCATAACCTCCGAAGGCCGCTTCCATCATAAGCATGGTGGAGCAGGGCAGGTGGAAGTTGGAGACAAAGGCATCCGCTATGCTGAAATCGTACGGAGGGAAGATAAATTTGCCGGTCCAGGTGTCGTTGGGACGGATTTCCGCGTTTGTGGTGACATATGTCTCAAGTGCACGGATGACGGTTACGCCCACGGCGCAGATCTTGCCGCCGGCGCGCTTGGTGGCGTTTATCTCGTCCGAAGCCTGCTGGCTTATGATCATGTGCTCGCTGTCTACCTTGTGCTTGGAAAGGTCTTCTACGTCTACGCTGCGGAAGTGGCCTATGCCCATATGGATGGTGATGAAGGTCTTCTCCACGTCGGCGAGGATCATCCTGTTCATCAGCTCGCGTGAGAAGTGCAGGCCGGCTGCGGGAGCCGATACGGCACCCTCCTTGGAGGCGAAGATGGTCTGGAAGTTCTCTGCGTCGGATGCGTCTACGTTTTCCTTAACCCACTCGGGGACAGGAGTTTGGCCGAGGGCGAACAGGGACTCTTTGAACTCCTCGTAAGGTCCGTCGTAGAGGAAACGGAGGGTGCGGCCGCGGGAAGTAGTGTTGTCTATCACTTCCGCCACCATGCTCTCGTCTTCTCCGAAGTAGAGCTTGTTGCCTATCCTTATTTTTCTTGCGGGTTCAACTATTACGTCCCAGAGGCGCTGCTCGCGGTTAAGCTCGCGGAGCAGGAAGACCATGATGTCTGCGCCGGTCTTTTCCTTCTTGCCGTAAAGCTTTGCGGGAAATACCTTGGTGTCGTTGAATACGAAGCGGTCTCCTTTGTGGAAATAGTCCAGGATATCTTTGAACTGTCTGTGCTCTATCTCGCCGGTCTTGCGGTTCAGGACCATAAGTTTGCACTCGTCACGCCAGCGCGTGGGCTCCTTTGCGATCCTCTCTGCGGGAAGATCGAAGTTGAATTGGGAAAGTTTCATGTATAATTATACGGAATTGAAACCAAAAAAGTTTCACACCTTTGCTTCCCGGAAGACTTCAAGTATGGAAGGGTAAGTGTTTTTGAGATAAGGCGGGAGGCTTGACTTGGCAACCCAGGCCGCTTTGCTTATGTCTTCTTCCCTTTGCGGCGTGAGATCTACCGGATCCGTATACAGCATGTCATACCACCAGGTGTGTTTAAGATGCCAGATGTCGTTCCTCAGATAGCAGTGGTCTGTGATGCAGATCAGGTCCCGAAGCTCGAGCGCCTCTACTCCCGTTTCTTCCTGCACCTCGCGCAGGGCCGTAACGCTTATGTCCTCCCCTGCTTCCTGATGCCCTTTTGGTAAGTCCCACAGGCCGTTACGGCTTATCAGCAGATAATCTCCGCGGCGGTTGGAAACAAGGCCCCCGGCGGCATTCACCTCGCGGAACTCGGAGCACAGGCTTTTGTATGTGGCATCTGTGTCCAGTGACGGAATATATATGCGGCTCAACGACTCGGATGCCTTGAACATAGTCACCAGAGTGTGCAGGTCAAGCTTGTTGCCGCTGTGAAACTCTATGGAGTTGGGGTCTGCGAGAGCCTGGTCCGAAGGGTCGCAGATGATAATGCAGCGTTTCTCGAAATATATCTTGTGCAT
>JAGCCD010000053.1 GCA_017651785.1 Bacteroidales bacterium | reverse complement strand
GCCGATACCGCCCTCAAGACCGCTGACGCAGGTTACCTGACCAGGCGTCTGGTGGACGTATCGCACGACGTGATCATCAACGAGGAAGACTGCGGCACCCTCCGCGGACTTGTGGCAACCGCCATCAAGAACAAGGACGAGGTGGTTGAGTCCCTCGGAGAGAGAATCCTGGGCCGCACCAGCGTACACGATATTTTCAACCCTCTCACCGGCGAGCTCATCCTCCACGCAGGAGAAGAGATCCGCGAGAAAGAGGCCGACCTCATCGACTCCCTGCCCATCGAGCAGGTAGAGATCCGTTCGGTACTCACCTGCGAGAGCCGCAAGGGCGTCTGCGCCAAGTGCTACGGACGCAACCTTGCCACAAGCAGGATGGTAGAGAAGGGAGAGGTCGTGGGCGTCATCGCCGCGCAGTCCATCGGTGAGCCCGGTACACAGCTTACCCTGCGTACCTTCCACGTCGGTGGTACCGCATCCGGTGCTGTTGCAGATTCATTCATCGAGTCCAAGTACAACGGCCGCCTGCAGTTCAACGAACTCCGCACCATAATGCGTGATGCAGAGGGCGGCGGACAGGAAGAGGTAGTTGTGAGCCGTATGACCGAGCTTCGCATCATCGATGAGAACACCGGCATCACCTACTCACAGTACGACATCCCCTACGGCTCCGTCATCTACAAGCACGACGGCGACAAGGTTGTGAAGGGCGACCGCATTTGCGAATGGGATCCCTACAACGCCATCACCATCGTTGAAACTGCCGGTACCGTACGCTTCGAGAACATGGCAGAAGGCGTCACCTACGAGAAAGACAAGGGCGACGAATTCTCCATGAGCACCGACAAGGTGATCATCGAGGCCAAGGACAAGACCAAGAACCCCACCCTCCACATCCTGGACGCCGCAGGCAACAGCCTCCGCCAGTACAACCTGCCTGTAAAGGCGCACGTCATGGCAGAGGAAGGCCAGGAAGTGAAGGTCGGCGACATCATCATCAAGATTCCACGCGCCATCGGCAAGGCAAGCGATATCACCGGTGGTCTGCCGCGAGTCACCGAGCTCTTCGAGGCCCGCAACCCGTCCAACCCCGCAATACTTTCTGAGATAAACGGCGAGGTGATAATGGGTAAGACAAAGCGCAGCAACCAGGAAATCACTATCCGCAACCGCAGCGGCGTGGAGAAGACATATCTCGTACCCAAGAGCAAGCAGATCTTCGTACAGGAGAACGACTACGTAAAGGCCGGCACTCCTCTGTCCGACGGCGGCACCTCCCCCAACGACATCCTCAACATTCTCGGTCCCGTAAAGGCCCAGGAATACATTGTCAACGAGGTTCAGGCTGTTTACCGTCTGCAGGGCGTTAAGATCAACGACAAGCACTTCGAGATCATCATCCGCCAGATGATGCGCAAGGTGGAAATAACCGATCCGGGCGACACCCAGTTCCTCAAGGAAGAGCTTGTGGACAAGTGGAAGTTCATGGATGCCAACGATGCCATCTTCGGCAAGCATATCGTAGAAGACGCAGGTGCGTCCGACAGATACTTCATGGGAGACATCATCGGCATGCGCGAACTCAAGAGCGAGAACGAATCCCTCGCCCGCCAGGGACAGAAGCTCATGGTTACCCGTCCCGCACGTCCCGCAACTTCGCGTCTCGTGCTCCAGGGTATCACCCGTGCGGCCCTCAAGACCGACAGCTTCATGTCCGCAGCCTCCTTCCAGGAGACCACCAAGGTGCTCAGCGAAGCCGCTATCCGCGGCCGCGTAGACCACCTGGAGGGCCTTAAGGAGAACGTTATCTGCGGTCATCTCATCCCCGCCGGAACCGGTCTCAAGGAATACCAGGACCTCATCGTTACAAAGAACGACGAGCTCTCAAAGACTCTCAGCGAGCTTTAGGGTATTCCAGCTTTTATATGGAACGCGGTCTTCAAAGGGCCGCGTTTCTTTTTTATTCCGCCAAATATTGAGTACTTTTGCACCGTATGAAGAAGATGTTCCTCCTGGCGGCGTTCCTTATGCTGTCCCTTGCTCTTGGAGCCCAGTCTACCAGCCTTACCGGCTTTGGACTGGACCCCTCGGATGAAGCGGCGGTAAAGGAAATACGCGCCAAGATGGACAGGATCCACAAGTTCCAGCGCAGGCCCACGGTTGCGCTGGTGCTTGGCGGCGGCGGAGCCAAGGGTGCGGCGCACATAGGCGCCATCAAGCGCATAGAAGAGCTGCGCATTCCCGTAGATATGGTGCTGGGAACCAGCATAGGCGGCCTTGTGGGCGGTCTTTACTCGCTGGGCTATTCGGGAGACTATCTGGATTCGCTCATCCGCTCGGTAGACTGGGAGCTTACCCTCAGCGACAATATTCCCCGTGACAGGATAGCCCGTTCGCAACTCAAATACAAAGAAACCTGCATAGTTTCACTTCCGTTCTACTATAAGGGCGAGGCAGATAAAAACCTGAGGCTCCGCGACATGCTGGCCTCCAGCTCCCTTGCATCCTACGGCACCGAGTTTAAGAACAACTTCCTTCGCGGGCTCCCTTCCGGCTTTATAAAGGGACAGAATATCTATAACATATTCAACAGTGCCACAGCGGGTTACGCAGATTCCCTGAACTTCTTCGACCTGCCCATCCCCTTCGTCTGCGTAGCTGCCGACATGAACAGCGGCAACGCCAAGATCTGGCACAACGGAGACCTGGCAACCGCAATGCGCTCTACTATGGCCATCCCTGGCCTGTTCACTCCTGTGCGCACTGGCGACATGGTTCTTCTTGACGGGGGCATGTTCAACAACTTCCCCGTAGACATCGCCCAGAAGATGGGTGCAGATATCGTGATCGGCGTTGACATTTCAGACGAAAACCACGACTTCTACTCCCTCAAGAACCTTATGGACATCCTCTGGAGAGGCCTGGACATCTTCTCCAACGACGACTACGAGCTTCACCCGGATCTGCTGGACATACGCATCAAACCGGACCTGCACGAGTACAACATGCTCAGTTTCAACACAGACGCCATAGCGACAATGCTTGGCCGGGGTGGCGAAGCGGCGCTCAAAGCAGACGACAACCTGAAGGAAGTAAAGCGTCTTGTGGGCAAGGGATCAACTCAGTATCAGGGCACTCCCGCAAGGGACGTAAACGTAGAGCCGCTCAGAATCAGCGGTATAGACCTTGAGGGCGTAGACCCTGCAGACACCGCTTTCGTGCGCAGGATTCTAACGGTTCACCCCGGAGACGTCGTAACCCGCAAGGATATAGAAAAAGAGACGGGAAAGATTATGGGCACCGGTGCCTACGAGCTTGTAACTTACAGGCTCACGGGCAAAGAAGAGCCGTACAGGCTCAAAATCGTATGCCAGCAGGGGCCCGCGCACCACTTCGGAGTGGGCCTGAGGATGGATACGGAAGAAATCACTTCCCTGCTGCTCGACATAGGCTGGAACGTGCACGACCTGAGCGGACACGTGCTGGAATCCACCATCAAGATCAGCGACTGCCCCATCATAGAAGGACGGTACAGCTACAGGCCCCGCAAAGGCCCCACCACAACAGCCAGTGTTTCCATGAGGGTGGTAAACCGCAACCAGGCCAACCTTTTCGGGAGCCAGTTCTCGCTCAACACCATAGATTTCAGGGAAGAGGTTTTCCTTGCCCTGGAGCGCCGCAGGGCGTGGACTTTCAGGGTCGGCGCCACCAACGACTATTATCTCTACGGCACGCTGGTATCCGGGGCGTCACTCATCCCATACACCAACAGGAGCCAGCAAAACGACTACATCTCGCTCTGGGCAGACACATCCCTGGACACCTTCAACGACGGATTCTTCCCCACCGAGGGCTGGCAGGCCTTTGCCGGATACAACTTCAACACAGGCGGCCTTGTAACCCGCTCAAAGCCGTTCCACTCAATACAGATGTACGCAAAGACGGCACTGAGCCCGCTGCCGTGGCTCTCGGTCCTGCCAAGGGCAGACGTCCGCCTGCTGTTTGGGGACGATATACCTATGCCGTACATCAACCTTCTGGGCGGAGAGGTCCGCGGCCGGTATATGGACCAGCAGATACCGTTCACCGGCATCCCCTATGCCACGCCGGCACTGTCTACGCTCGCTCTGGGCAGCCTGGATGTCCGCTTCAATCCGCTTAAGAATCAGTTCGTTACACTGAGCTTCGGCGGAGGTGCAACGGGCGCAGGCATTCCGCAGTTCTTCAGCAAAGACGCCGTACCGTTCTGGGGGCTGGGGCTGGAGTACGGGATCAGCACCCCCATCGGCCCCATAAAGGCCAATTTCAACTGGTCTTCGGTGACAAAGGGTACGGGACTCTACGTATCTCTGGGATTCGACTTCTAAAAAGCCTCGAAGAAATCGGGGAAGCTCTTTGCCACGCAGGCCTCGTCGTCTATTACGACAGGCTCTGCGGCGCCAAGTGACGCCACCTTAAGGGCCATTGCCATACGGTGGTCGTGCCTTGAGGTATAGGCGCCGCCCTTGAGAAGACGGCCGGAGAGGAGTCTGCCGGTAAGGCTTTCTCCCTGGACCACCAGCACATCACCTTCCGCCCAGGCCTCAACACCCATTTGCTGCAGCATTTCAAGTATGGCCGCGGCCCTGTCGGACTCTTTGCCGCTCAGGCGTCCAAGGCCCGCTATGCGGCTTTCTCCTGCGCAGAATGCCGCAAGTACGGCGGTTACGGGGAAAAGGTCGGGTGCGTGGTTAAGGTCGAAGGTAAAGCCCTCCAGAGGGGCGCGACGCACGCAGACGGTGCCGCCCTCAAGCTGGGAGATAAGGGCGCCTGCCTCTACGAGCACGTCTATTATGGCTATGTCGGCCTGGATGGACTTCATGTCCATGCCTTCAATCTCTGCGCTGCCGAAGATTGCGCCCGCCACAAGGAATGGGGCCGCTGCGCTCCAGTCGCTCTCTATGTCTATGTCGGCCGCCTTGTAAGACTGCCCGCCCTTTACTTTGAAGGTGATGCCGGTGCAGCCGCTCCAGTCCTCATTTTCAAGCAACTGCGCATCGCCCTCCATCTCGCTGCGGGTGGAGATGCCGAAGTGGCGCAGAACGTCCAGCGTAATATACATGTAGGGGATGCTCTTGGGGCTGGTGACGTACAGGGTGCTGTCTTTAGAGCACAGCGGGAGCGCCATCAGCAGGCCGGAGATGAGCTGCGAGCCGCTTTCTCCGCTAACCTCGGCATTGCCCGGAATGAGGGTGCCGCGAACGGTGAGGGGCACGTGGAGCTCACGGCCGGAAGACTCGTCAAGGTTGCCGGCGAGCACGCCGAAAGCGGCCATTATTGACGCGGCGGCGTTCATGGGGCGACGGGTAAGCGTGCCGTATCCCTCCAGCGCGAAGGGCACGCCGTTTATTGCAGACAGAACGGGGATACACAGGCGTGCGAGCAGGCCCGACTCGCCCACGTTAAGCAGTTGCAGGCCAAGGCCTTGCGTAATGGGGCCGATGCCGTCGATCACAAGGGTGCTGCCGTCCTGGCTCACGCCGGCACCGAGTGAACGGGCAACCTGAAGGGCGGCCTCACTGTCTTCGCAGGAGGTGTAGCCATAGAGGTGAGAAGTGCCCTCTGCAAGCGCCGCGGCAAGGATTGCCCTCTGGGCGAAACTCTTGGACGCGGGCATTCTAAGACCCGGACGGCGCCAGGGCTGCCTGCCGCCGTAAATCACCCCGGCAAGGTCTTTTGCAACGGGCTGACCGGGGGCAGTGGCCTCCTCTGCCGTAAGGGCGGCATAGGTGAAAGGGGCGCCGCGCCTGAGGCACTCAATGCGGGTGTCTTTGCCGGCATCTCCCATTCCAAAGGCTATCAGACGGCCCTGCAAGGACTCGACATCCTCAAGGATAACGCTGTACAGAGCCTCCAGGCGGGCGGCATCTTCTGCGCTGTTGCAAGTGGCTACGATCTTGGCGATGTCGGCCCCGTACCTGAAGCACCGGGCGAGGGTGAGCTGGAGGCCCTTCTCGTCCGGCGTGCTCTCAAAGTTGTGATACGAGCGGATGAGCTCTGTTCCGCACTCGCGGCAGAGCTTCTGGAAACGCCGGCTGAATGCCGACGGCGCCTCCAGCTCAAGGTCCGCAAAGCGCGCCCCCGCCTGCACCGCAAGCGTTAGCCTGCGCTCCGCCTCCTCCCACGCCTCGTCATTGACAGCTCCCTTTTCGTCATTGCCGGCTTGACCGGCAATCTCCGTCCCCCGGCAGGTCGCAACCAGCGGAATGTCCGTCTGGGAGAAAAGATCTTCTATTTCTTCGTCGCTGAGGGTGCAGAGGTCAAGGCGTATTTCCGCCATTTCAAGGCCGGGCAGGATGTCCAGTATCTCCTTGTATGTCTTGTGCTGAAGGCTTGTACAAATCATAGTGTTACGAAGATACGCCAAATATTTTGATTTTGACGCAAATTCTTGATAGCTTTGGGTATGAAAAAAGTCATACTCATAAGCGGCGGAAGCAGCGGCATAGGCTGCGAAGCTGCAAGGCTGCTGGCCGCAAAGGGGCATAAAGTTTATGCTGCCGCCCGCAGGCTCGAGCGGCTGGAGCCGTTGCGCGAGCAGGGCATCGTTCCCCTTAAGCTGGACGTAACCAGCACGGAATCAATCATTTCCTGCATCAACGAAGTAATGCGGGCAGAAGGCAGGATAGACGTCCTTGTGAACAACGCCGGCTACGGCTCCCTCGGCCCTGTGGAATGCGTGTCTATGGAGGAGGCCCGCAGGCAGATGGATACCAATCTCTTCGGCGCCGCAGAGCTCAGCAAGCTCGTCATTCCGCATATGAGAGAGCAGGGCTCCGGACGCATCATAAACATCTCGTCCGTTGCAGGCAGGGCTTGCGTGCTATTCGGCGGCTGGTACAACATATCAAAGTACGCCATAGAGGCTCTGAGCGACAACCTCCGCATAGAGCTCAAGAGTTTCGGGATCGACGTTTCCCTCATAGAGCCGGGAGGTATAAAAACTGCCTGGGGCGGCATTGCAGCCGACAATCTGGAGCAGAGCACCGCCGGCAGCGTTTACGAAGAAACCGCCCGGCGCGAGGCCGCAATGTTCCGCAAGGGCTACGGCGGCTCCTTCCTTGCGCGCCCCACAGTGGTGGCCCGCGCCATCGCCCACGCCGCCCTGAGCCGCCGGCCTCGCGCCCGCTATCACCCCGGCACAGGCGCCTCGGCACTGGTTTTCTTCCACTCCCTGCTTCCCGCCAGATGGTGGGATGCAATCATGCGCATCCCCGGCCGCCTGTAAAACCGGTGGGATTGCCCATATGAGGAAAAAATCTTATATTTGCAAATACGGGAAAGAGTGACAATTAAAAAAGAACCACATATGAATAAGTTTTTCAGCCGTCTGAGCAATATCACCAATGTCGGTGACCGCGCCGCTTTCGCCGACATGGACCAGAAAATCACCAAGTACAAGTATGGTTCCGATGCGTTCATGCGCATCCTGGAGAGCCGCTACTCCTGCCACTCCTTCACCAATTCCCACGTATCGGAATCCAAACTGCAGATGATCCTCGAAGCCGGTCGCCTGGCCCCCTCGGCAAAAAACTGCCAGCCGGTACGCATATGGGTAGTTAAGAGCGAAGAGGCCCTCGCCCGCCTGAGGACGGTGCATCCCTGCTACGGCGCACCTATAGTGCTCATCGTAGGCTGCCGTAACGAGGAAGCCTGGGTCCGCGAAAGCGACGGCGTAAATGCCGCCAAGACCGATGCCGCAATCGTTCTCACGCACCTGATGCTCACGGCCACGGACGCCGGCCTTGCCAATATGTGGATCTGGGATTTCGACCCCGGCAAAATCCGTCAGGCCATACCCGAAACACGGGATCACGGCGTATATGCCCTCCTTGCCATCGGCCACCCCGCAGCAGTGGAAGGCAAACCTACGGAGCTTCACGGAAACCGTAAATCCATTGAGGATCTGGTGAAGGTGCTATAGCCTCTGCAATGCAACCCAGCAAGGATTTCTACGCCAGCCGCTCTTACTCCTGGTGGAAGGTCGCCATTGCAATGATCGGCTCCTGTATGTCGGGAGTAACCTTCGTGTCGGTTCCTGGTATGGTGGGAAGCGTAGGCTTCGGCTACTTGCAGATGTGCATAGGGTTCTTCCTTGGGTATCTCGTCATCGCCTTCGTGCTCACTCCCCTCTACTTCCGGCTCGGGGTTGTATCTGTGTATGAATATCTCGACAACAGGTTCGGGGCCGCATCGCACAAGAGCGGCGCGTGGTTCTTCTTCATATCAAAGATAACGGGAGCCTCAGTTCGCCTGTACCTTATGATCGCAACACTGCAGCTGCTCGTAGCAGGCCCGGCCGGAGTGCCCTTCTGGGTTACGGTGCTGGCGGTGATGCTTCTGGAATGGCTGTACACGGTGCGCCGGGGCGTCAGGGCAGTCATCTGGCTG
>JAGCCD010000052.1 GCA_017651785.1 Bacteroidales bacterium | reverse complement strand
CGGTTCCGACTATGTGACCCTGACCGCTGACGCCAATGAAGGCGGTGACCGCAAGGTCTCCGTGTCCTTCACCACCACCGCTGACGGCGTGGCTTACTCCTGCGAGCAGGAATTCACCCAGCCCGGCGCCATCCTCGAGGTTCCTATCGCAGACTTCCTTGCCGCGGCGGTCGGCGACACCCAGTACCGCCTCACCGGCGTCGTTACCAAGGGCTACGACTCCGACAGCCAGGGCCAGAGCTTCTATATGAAAGACTGGTCCGGCGAGACCCTCGTCTACCGTCTTAACGACTTTGTTGCCAGCGGCGCCAAGATCGGTGACATCATCACCATCGTGGGCAAGCGCTCAGCATTCAAGGACAATCCTCAGGTGGGCAGCGGCGTTTACGAGAGCCACATCCCCGTAACTCCCGTCTCCATCGCAGAATTCCTCGCCAAGCCCGACGATAAGACTACCTACTATATGGTTACCGGCAACATCTCCTCCCTGCTCGACAACAAGGGCAATGAGAACGATTATGGCAACCTCTACATTACCGACGGTACCAACGAGGTTTACCTCTATGGCCTGTATCCCGGCTGGGGCGCTACCGGCGACAACCGCAAGGGCTTCGTAAAGGCAGCAGGAATCGAGGTAGGCGACAAGCTCACCTCCATCGGCTACAAGGATACCTACAACGGACTTGTCGAGCTTTGCGGCGGTATCTACTTCTCTCACGAGAAAGGTTCCGGCCCTCAGCCCGGCGGCGAGTTCGACTACACTCCCAGCGCCGAGTACAGCGCTTCTTCCAACCTCTGGAAGCCCGTAGACGACTCCAAGGGCCAGAGGTACTTCTACAGCGTCAACCCCGACTGGGCAGGCCAGATCTACGCCGGTTCCGGCTCCGATCTGCCTCCTTATGGCGAGTTCCAGCAGTCCACCTACAAGCTCACCTTCGACACCGCTACCACCGGCCGCTGGCAGAACCAGTTCTTCGTGCATCCCGACGAGGGTCACTTCATCCCCCTGGATCCTGCAAAGACCTACAAGTTCAGCGTAACAGCCCAGTCCACAGCTGCGTTCAACGCCTTCTTCAAGCTGGTCGCCTACAATCCGGCCAACGACAACCGTGAGGGCGCAACCATCTGGGAGCCCGGCGGAGATTCCGATCCTTCCAACATCTTCTTCGAGGCAAACAAGCCCGTAGTGCTTGAGAATGAGTTTACCGGCGTAGCTGCAGACAACATCAACGTCTTCTTCGACCTCGGCGGCAATCCCGCAGGCGCCATCGTCTACATCAAGGATATCACCATTTCCGAGGTTGGCGGCGGTTCCGGCGACGCACCGGCCCTCTTCCTGAACGAGTTCGACACCCAGAACAAGAAGCTTGAGATCTACAACTCCACCGACGCGGAAGTAGACATTGCAGGCTGGCAGTTCGTGAAGGACGACGGACTTGAAGATAAGGACATCTATACGATTCCCGCTTCTCTCGAGGCCTCCAAGGTCCCCGCAAAGGGATACGCAGTGTTCACCTGCAAGCAGACAGACGCCGCCAATGGCCCTCTCTTCGGACTCAGCGGCACCAAGGGCTTCAAGATCGAGCTCAAGAAAGGCGACACCGTGGTTGATGTAGCAGACAACCTCACTTCCATCACGCAGATCCCCGACGGCAGCTCCTGGGGTCGTGAGACCGACGGCGCTCCCAACTTCGTCCTCTTCGACACTCCCACCATCGGAGCTTCCAACGGCGCAGCCGCCCCTCAGGGCCAGAGCATCACCGAGATCCTCGCTCTCGAGAAGGGCGCCGAGGTTACTTCCGCAGAGTCTCTTGTGAGCGCCGTAACCTCCCGCGGCTTCATCGCAACGGACGGTTCCAAGGCTGTGTATGTGTACACCAG
Source organism: Bacteroidales bacterium (assembly GCA_017651785.1). GTDB lineage: Bacteria > Bacteroidota > Bacteroidia > Bacteroidales > UBA932 > Cryptobacteroides. The sequence goes on along the minus strand of JAGCCD010000052.1, from coordinate 6,039 downwards.
CGGCTCAGACTTCAACGGCGTGGCCAAGGTTGGCGACAAGGTTAAGTTCGCAGGCTCCAAGACCGTCTACAACGGCGTTCACGAGATAGAGAAAGTTTCCGCCCTTGAGGTGGCTTCTTCCGGCAATTCCGTAAGCTATCCCGAGCCCAAGGACATCACCGCCAGCATTGCAAGCTACGATGCTTCCGAGGCCGAGTTCATCACTTACGTGGGAACTCTGAAGGTTAGCGGCAACTACTTCAACATAGAGGTAGACGGCGCCGACGCCTCCGCCAAGATGGGCAGCCTTGTCTATCCCGTCGACACAGACGCGGCCAAGGCCCTTGACGGCAAGCACCTCCGCTTCACCGGCTACTTCAACGGCCTTTCCGGCAGCGGCAAGTACGTCAACATCATCTCCACCTCCATCGAGGAGGTTGCCGATGAGGGTCCTGTCAACATCACCATAGACGGCAACTTTGACGACTGGGCCGGTGTTCCCGGCGCAGAGCCTTCAGGTCTTTTCAATGCGTTCAAGGTTACCAATGATGCCGACAACTTCTATTTCTACATTGAAACAGATCCCGGTTCTAGGCTTTGGACCGGCGGTGGATACCTCTACCTCTATTTCAACTTCAAGAACGATCTTACACAAGGAGCATATGGCGGAGCAACCGGTATGGGTGATAACAAGTATGACGCATACATTTTCATGTACCTCTTCGGAGGCTCTGCGGATGCACCCAAGATTGAGGACAACCCCAATGGCGGAGAAGCAAAGGGCATGACGATGGATAACATCGTTATCGCCGGCAACAAGCCTGCTACGTCTTCCGATATTGTCAAGATGGAGATTGTAATCCCTCGTGCCAATTTCGAAACCAAGGTGAATGCCGGTGATGTGATAGCCGTCGATTCTTACCGCAGCAAAGACGGCGGTAACGTCTACTTCCCCGGCTACGTTGTGAAGTAGTATTCTTTGCAGCATACTTTTGGCATCGGGGGCCTGACCGCCCCCGATGCTCCCAAGTCAAAAACAAGCGTTAAACATGAAAAAGTATTTCTTTACCGCACTGATCTGCGCAGCGACAATGTTTGCCTGCGCATGCGAACCCAAGCCTGTAGATCCCGACGGACCTGATGTACCCGAAGTACCAGACGAGCCCGCATTCAGCCTTGACAGCTATAACGGTCATTTCGTGGAGGCCATCGCAGAGGCATACGACACCTTCCAGAGCACCGGATCGCTTCCGGTGACCGTAAATGTGGAAGGCCTCACTTACACCAAGGGCAAGTACATCCTTGCCGCCTGCAAACTCTTAGAAAAGATTGACGCAGAGCCCGATACGTGGCAGGATACCGAGGTTGACCTACCCCCTGTGACCTTTGGAGACGAATACAGGTACAACACCTACGATCCCGACGTAATAGACATGGCCCACGTGCGTTATATGGCGGGCCGCCTCGCCGCGTTTGCGGCAGAGAGGGGCAGCCTTCCCAACTACGTCACCTTCCCCTCCGACAATACCGACAGCCCCGGCTATATGCCCAAGCTCACAATGGTCGTAACAGAGCACGACAATATGATGAACCTGCGCGCCTGCATGGTCGTCCTGTGCCGCGTGTTCCATTATTTCAAGGAGCACGAGGGCAAATGGCCGGAGGAAGTGTCTTCCTGGCCGTCCGATTACATGGGCCCCGCACGCAACTGCCCCACAGACGATCCCCTCGTACAATCCACCCTTCAGGAAGCCCTCAAAGGCCTTTCCGCAGATGCGACGCCCCGCCAGAAGGCAGAGGCCATCTTTGCCTACACCCGCGACGAATGGGAGTGGGAGAACTACTCCAACACAAAGAAAGGTGCTATAGGCACAATTAAAGAAAAGGGCGGCAACTGCTGCGATCTCACCCACGCAACGCTTGCTATGTGCCATGCAGCCGGCATTCCCGCACGCTACCTGCACGGCCAGTGCTACTTCACCTCCGGCGTAATTGGACACGTAATTCCGGAGATTTACGTAGACGGCAAATGGTGGATCTGCGACCCCTCAAACAACAGCGCCACCTTCGGAACACCCACCTGGAAAGGCATGGAGACCTTCAACGGACGATACTACGAACTTGAATTCTAGAAAATGATACTCATTGCGGACAGCGGCGCCACCAAGACCGAATGGGGCTGCGTTTCAAGGGACGGAGCCGTACGCATCGGCTTCTTCAGCCAGGGATACAATCCCAATTACATAACGGGCAGCCAGATTGTTGCCGACATAAGGGAGAACCTCCCCCAGAACCTCAACCCAGACCTTGTGGACGAGATTTATTTCTACGGCGCAGGCGTTACTCCACTGCAGTATCCTTTTATGGAAAAGACGCTGAGGGAGGTATTCACCAAGGCCGGCAAAGTGTTCATTGCAATGGATACGCTGGCCTCCTGCCGCGCCCTTCTGCAGGCAGAACCAGGCTTTGCCGCCATATTGGGCACAGGTGCCAACAGCTGCCTGTACGACGGCTGCAACGAAGGTCTTAACGTAGATTCCTGCGGCTTCATACTTGGCGACGAGGGCAGCGGAGGCAACCTGGGAAAGCGCCTGATTACGGACTACATACGCCGCAATATGCCGCAGCGCGTGTATGAGATAGTGGGCAAAGAACTCGGTCACAACAACGACGAGCTGCTGGACATCATCTACACCAAGCCCTTCCCCAACCGCTTCTGCGCCCAGTATGCAAAGTTCATAAACGAGCACCTTGACTTCGACCCGTACTTCCCTGAGCTTGTTACCGACGCATTCCGGCAGTTCTTCCGCTTAATCGTTACACATTATCCTGATTATCAGAAATATACCTTTAACGCCGTGGGCTCTGTGGCATACTACTTCAAGCCGCTGCTGCAACCAGTGGTGGAGGAATTCGGAATGAAAATGGGCGTCATACTCAAGGCACCCATGGAAGGTCTCATAAAGTACCATCTCTCTCACTGACATGGCATCCGGAAAGAAATACCTTATCCCGCTCGCCTTCATTGGGATGATGTTCTTCACCGTTGGCTTTGCCACCGGAATAAACGGCTACTTCGTGCCGTTCCTGGAGAACAACCTCGGTCTCACCTCCGCCCAGTCATACCTTGTCATTGCGGCAACGTTCCTGGCATTCCTGGTATTCAGTTTCCCGGCGTCGAGTATCATCGCAAAGATAGGGTACAAGCGCACGATGTCACTGTCGTTCTTCATGTTCGCCTTGGCGTTCGGACTGTTCATCCCCGCCGCCCGGCTGGAGAGCTTCGCCCTGTACCTGCTTGCGTGCTTTATAAGCGGAACGGCCAACACTGTACTGCAAGCGGCTATAAATCCGTATGTTACGATACTCGGCCCCATAGAGAGCGCCGCCCGCCGCATAAGCATAATGGGCATCTGCAACTCCTGCGCCCTGGCTTTGCCGTCGGTGTTCATAGCAGCCGTAACGCGAAAGCCCATAGAGGCCGTTGGCCTGCAGGACCTGGATACGCCGCTGTTCATCATAATAGCCGTTGTGGTGCTGCTGGGAATAGTAACCTTCTTCGCCCCCCTTGAAGAGATAAAGGCAGAGGGCGAAGAAAACGAGGAAGACTGCCCCTATGCCGCCGGCAAGACAAGCATCTGGCAGTTCCCCCACCTGGTGCTGGGCGCGCTGGCGCTGTTTGTATACGTGGGTGTAGAGAACCTCGCCCTTCTCACCGTTCTGGACTATGCCCAGGACCTCGGAATGCCCAACCCGGAAAGCTACACCATCTGGCCCGGAATAGGAATGGCCGCAGGATACATAATTGGCATCGTGTGCATTCCCAAGGTTATTTCCCAGGTCCAGGCGCTGAGGATATGCACCTGGGTGGCCGTTATAGACTCGCTGCTCATCGTGCTCACCCCGCCGCAGGTTTCCGTGTGGTGCGTGGCCCTGCTGAGTTTTGCCTGCTCGCTCATGTATCCGGCAATCTGGCCTCTGGCCATAACGGAACTGGGCAAGTTCACCAAGAAGGGATCTTCTCTGCTGGTGGCCTCCATCGGAGGCGGAGCGCTCATTCCCCTGCTCTTCGGAGCAATGAAAGACTGGCTGGGCAGCCAGAACGCCTACTGGATCTGCCTGCCGTTCTACCTGCTTATAATGTATTACGCCTACAGAGGCTATAAAATCCGCAAATGAAACGACTGGGGGCCATACTGATTGCGCTGCTGCTGGCGGCGGAAGCCTTTGCCTGCACCACGGCCATTGTAACGGCCGGTGCCAGCAGGAGCGGCCGCCCTCTGCTGTGGAAACAGCGCGATGCCTCAGACCCCTACAACGTCATTGCCGGCGTCTCCGGAGGCAAATACGCCTTCACGGGGTTGTTCCCCACATCGGACACGCTGCACACAAAGTGCTACGCCGGAATAAACGAGGCCGGATTCGCCATAATCAACAACATCTCGTACAACCTCAGGCCCGATTCCCTGGGCTTCGACACCCACGCCGGACTTCTGATGTCCAGGGCCCTGGCAGAATGCGCAACTGTTGAGGAGTTCCTGCAACTACTTGATTCAGAGCCGATTCCCAAAGGTCTGAGCACCAACTTCGGAGTGGCTGATTCACGCGGAGGCGCGGCTTACTTCGAGGCCGGCGACAGCACCTTCGTGCGTTACGACGTGCCCGACGGCGACATCCTCTTCCGCACTAACTTCTCCCTCTCAGGAGATCCGTCAAGAGGCCGCGGCCAGACCAGATACGAGACAATGGAGATGCTCACCGAGCCACCGGGACTGTTCGACCCCTCGTTCTTCCTCAACACAGGAAGGAGCTTCATAAAGGACGGACACGACTGGCTGCACGGTGCAAAAACGCTCCTTGAAACCGACTTCATCCCCCGCACCACATCCGTATCTTCAATTGTCATAGAGTGCCCCGTACGTGAAGGGGAACGCGGGCTGATGTGGTGCGCAACAGGCTACACACCCTGCTGCTATGCCATCCTTGCGGTACAGGGAGAGCCTCTTCCACAGGCTTTGCAGGGAGATGCAAACCTTGCCTCGGTAGAACTCTTCAAGCGCGTTCACGACGGAAAAACGCTGGATGTCCGGCAAATCAGGAAGATAATGCGCGTCGTTCGGTCCGCAGAGCGTAAGGAGCTCCGCCGTGGCGGCAGGCTCATCCGGTCCGGCATAAACGCAGACTCCGTAAGGAAGTACAACGAGGGCGCAGACAAGCGCTTTGTGAGATTCAAAAAAAGACTCGCGCTATGACCTTCACCCCCTGGACGCTTTTGGTAGATATAGGTATCGTTTCCCTGCTGCTGTTGCTGGGAAAGCTGCTGCGCAGCAAAGTGCGCTTCATCCAGAGGTTCTTCATACCGCCCAGCCTGCTTGCCGGACTGTTCGGTCTGGTGCTGGGTCCGGAAGTGTTGGGCTGGCTCCCTCTGTCCGACAAGCTCGGCACCTATGCCGGAATACTTATCGCTCTGGTATTTAGCTGCATACCCATCACGTCCGGACGAGCCGGCAGCGGTGACGGCAGCGCCAGGATAGGCCGCATGTGGGCCTACTCCCAGGCGGGCATGCTGCTTCAGTGGGCTCTGGGCGGAGCGCTGGGACTGTGGATTCTGAGCATCTTCTGGCCCGTTACTCCCTCGTTCGGGCTTTCTATGCCCGCCGGCTTCTGCGGAGGCCACGGCACCGCCGCCGCCATTGGAGAATCATTCGCCTCGTACGGCGTAGAGGAGATGCAGTCGCTGGCAATGACTTCCGCTACGGTGGGAATCATTGCATCCGTTGTCATAGGTATGTGGCTCATTTCCTGGGGCGCCTCCCGCGGCAAGACAAAGTACATCTGCGCCTTCGAGAAGCTGTCCCCCGAGCTTCGCACCGGCATTCTGCCACCGGACAAGCGCACCAGCATGGGAATGGCGTCGTTCTCTGCCATCTCGCTGGACTCCATGACCTTCAACTTCGCCCTTGTGGCACTCATCGCCCTGGGCGGTTACGGGCTCGCAAAGCTCATTGCGCTCATATGGCCTGCACTCATGCTGCCGGTCTTCAGCTGCGCCTTCATAGT
>JAGCCD010000005.1 GCA_017651785.1 Bacteroidales bacterium | reverse complement strand
GTCGCGATTGCGAAAAAGAAGAATCTTGCTTTCATAATCATTCCGGAATTACCCAATCTTCGTAACCGATATCTTCCGACTCGCCCAGTCCGGGGCTGCCGCATAACACAAAGGCCCCCTGCAAAGGCTCTTCTTCGCAAAGGGGAGAGACATAAAGATATTTCTTCTTCATTGGCAAAGTTGAATATAGTGACATACAAAAATAAAAAAAAAGAACGCCGACATGCTGCCGGAGCTCTTCTGGTGGCTCAAAAAGGGTTACCTTGGGTTTCGATTGCTATCTTACTAATTCCCAAAGTACTACACCTACGCTCACCGAAACGTTGAGCGAGTGCTTTGTGCCGAACTGCGGAATGACGAGGCTGCCGTCTGCTGCGTCTACGACCTCCTGCTGCACGCCTTCTACCTCGTTGCCGAACACGATGGCGTATTTCGCCCCGGGCACGCGACGGAACCGCTGCAGCTCCACGGCATGCTCCGTCTGCTCGGCGCACAGGACGGTGTATCCGGACGACTGCAGCTCCCGCACTAGCTCAAGCGTGCTGCTCCGGTGTTCCCAGGGCACGCTGTCTTCGGCACCCAGGGCCGATTTGTGGATTTCCGCCGACGGGGGAGTTGCGCAAATCCCGCAAAGCCACAGTTTGTCCACCTTGAAGGCGTCTGCGGTGCGGAAGGCGCTGCCGACGTTGTGCGCGCTGCGTATGTTGTCAAGAATCAGCACAATACCGCTCTGGGGCAGTTCCCTGTAGGCTTCAGGGCTTATGCGCCCAAGCTCGATATTGAGTAGTTTTCGGTCGCTCATACTTGCGCAAAGGTACAATTTTTCTTATATTTGAAAGCTAATTGCATATTGATAATGAAACAGGACATCCAGCTTTTTGAACTCATCAAGAAAGAGTCTGAGCGCCAGCATTCCGGACTGGAACTTATCGCATCTGAAAATTATGTATCGGACGACGTGCTCCGCGCCATGGGCTCCATCTGCACCAACAAATACGCCGAGGGCTACCCCGGCAAGCGTTATTACGGCGGCTGCGAGGTGGTAGACCAGATAGAGCAGCTCGCCATAGACCGCCTCAAAGCCATATACGGCGCAGAGTGGGCCAACGTTCAGCCGCATTCCGGCGCGCAGGCCAACATGGCGGTCATGATGGCTGTCCTTCAGCCCGGAGACACCATGATGGGCCTTGACCTCAGCATGGGCGGTCACCTCACCCACGGCTCTCCCGTCAACGCCTCCGGTATTCTTTATAATATAGTATCCTACGGTCTCAACCCCCAGACAGGCAGGGTAGACTACGACGAGATGGAGCGTCTCGCCCTTGAGCACAAACCCAAACTCATCGTTGGAGGTGCCTCCGCATATTCACGTGAGTGGGATTACGAGCGCATGCGCGCCATAGCAGACAAGGTGGGCGCCATCCTGTGGATAGATATGGCACATACCGCGGGCCTCATCGCCGCCGGACTGCTCAAGAACCCCGTAAATTACGCCCACATCGTCACCTCCACAACCCACAAGACGCTTCGCGGTCCCCGTGGCGGCATCATCCTCATAGGTAAAGATTTCGACGACCCCCGCGGCCGCACCACCCCCAAGGGCGTAGTGAAGAAGATGAGCCAGATCCTGGATTCTTCCGTATTCCCCGGCGTGCAGGGCGGTCCGCTCGAGCACGTAATAGCCGCAAAGGCCGTCGCCTTCTTCGAGGCCCAGCAGCCTCAGTTCGCCGCCTATCAGAAGCAGGTTGTGGCCAACGCCGCCGCAATGTGCGCCGAGTTCGTGCGCCTGGGCTATAAAGTGGTGAGCGGCGGAACAGACAACCACCTCATGCTCATAGACCTCCGCGGCAAGTTCGAGAACCTTACCGGCCGCATAGCGGAGAAGGAGCTCGTAAAGGCAGATATCACCGTGAACAAGAATATGGTCCCGTTCGATTCCCGCACTCCGTTCCAGACCAGCGGCCTGCGCATCGGCACGCCCGCCATCACCTCCCGCGGTTTCGTAGAAAAGGACATGGTCTATATGGCCGGCCTCATAGATACCGTACTCGCCTCCGCCGCCTCGGTGGCAGAGCTGCTCGTGCTAAAGGAAGAGCCCACGGCCGAGCAGAAGGCCCGTCTGGACGCCCACTCAGCCGTTGTGGCAGACGTGCGCAAGAAAGTGAACCAGCTCACTGCAGGAGTGCCTTTAAACAAATATTGACAATTTGTCACTGGCACAAACGTTGATTGATTATATAGCGTCTCCGGGTTTCCGGAGGCGCTTTTTTGACAATAACAACAATTCATATTATGCTTAAACCTTTAGCAGACAGAGTGGTCATCGAGCCCAAGGAGGCAGAGACCAAGACAGCGTCGGGCATCTTCATCCCCGACACCGCAAAAGAGAAACCCCAGCAGGGAACGGTAGTGGCCGCGGGCCCCGGCAAAAAAGACGAGGCAATGGAGGTCAAGGTGGGCGACGTAGTGCTGTATGGCAAGTACGCCGGCACGGAGGTAACCGTAGAAGACAAGAAATACCTCATCGTTAAGCAGTCTGACATTTTAGCAATCCTGTAGTCATGGCAAAAGAGATTCAATTCAATACCGACGTCCGCTCAAAGATGAAGAGCGGCGCAGACCAGTTGGCCGACGCTGTAAAGGTAACCCTTGGCCCCAAAGGCCGTAACGTGGTTATAGACAAAAAGTTCGGCGCTCCCCAGGTAACCAAGGACGGTGTCACCGTAGCCAAGGAGGTGGAGCTTGAAGACCGTTTCGAGAATATGGGTGCCCAGATGGTGAAGGAAGTCGCTTCCAAGACCAACGAGCAGGCAGGCGACGGCACAACCACCGCCACCGTGTTGGCACAGGCAATCATCAACGTAGGTCTTAAGAACGTCACCGCAGGCGCCAATCCCATGGACCTCAAGCGCGGCATAGACAAGGCCGTAGGAGCCGTGGTAGAGAGCCTTAAGAATCAGAGCAAGCAGGTGGGCAGCGACTACTCCAAGGTGGAGCAGGTCGGCACCGTCAGCGCGAACAACGATTCCTACATCGGCAAGCTCATCGCTGACGCAATGTCCAAGGTTGGCCAGGACGGTGTCATCACCGTAGAAGAGGCAAAGGGCACGGACACTGAGGTCAAGGTGGTTGAAGGCATGCAGTTCGACCGCGGCTACATCAGCCCCTACTTCATGACCAACGGCGACAAGATGGAGGCAGAGCTCAGCAATCCCGCCATCCTGGTAACCGACAAGAAGATCAGCACTATGAAGGACCTCCTTCCCATCCTCGAGCCCATCGCCCGTGAGGGCAAGGAACTCCTCATCGTTGCAGAAGACGTTGACGGCGAGGCACTTACCACTCTGGTGGTGAATAAACTCCGCGGCACCCTCAAGATCGCTGCCGTAAAGGCCCCCGGCTTCGGCGACCGCAGAAAGGAGATGCTTCAGGACATCGCCACCCTCACCGGCGCAATCGTTGTGAGCGAGGAGCGCGGCTTCACGCTTGAGAACACCACTCCCGATATGCTCGGCCGTGCAGAGAAGGTCACCATCACCAAAGAGAACACCACCATCGTTGGCGGCGCCGGTGACAAGGAGGCAATCAAAGACCGCGTAGAGCAGATCCGCAAGCAGATAGAGGTCAGCACCTCCGAGTACGACAAGGAGAAGCTCAAGGAGCGCCTGGGCAAACTCGGCGGCGGCGTTGCGGTGCTGTATGTGGGCGCAACCACTGAGGTAGAGATGAAGGAGAAGAAAGACCGAGTGGAGGATGCTCTCAACGCAACCCGTGCAGCCGTAGAAGAGGGCTATCTGCCCGGCGGCGGTGTGGCATACATCCGCGCAATCGACGCTCTTGCAGGCCTCAAGGGTGACAACGAGGACGAGACTACCGGTATCCGTATCGTGGCCCGCGCCATCGAGGAGCCCCTGCGCCAGATAGCGGAGAATGCAGGAGTGGACGGCAGCGTAATCGTCCAGAAGATCAAGGAAGGCAAGGCCGATTTCGGCTACAACGCCCGCACCGGCGAGTATGCCAACCTGTTCGAGGCCGGCGTCATCGACCCTACAAAGGTCGCCCGTGTGGCACTGGAGAACGCCGCTTCCGTATCCGGAATGTTCCTCACCACTGAGTGCGGCATTGTAGACATTCCCGAGCCCGCTCCCGC
>JAGCCD010000004.1 GCA_017651785.1 Bacteroidales bacterium | reverse complement strand
CGAAATGCCGTTCTGGGCCACCGCAAACAGTTTCGGCGTAATGCCGGACGGCAACGGCGGCCTGGCCCTGCTGCAGGTAGAGAAGGGCTTTGACGAGAGCAAGACCCTCCAGTGGCGCGTAGGCGCATCCGCTGGCATGCGGACAGACCCGGTAAAGTACAAAGACTTCCTGGTAGACGAGCTTTACGGTTCCCTGAGATGGAAGCAGCTGCGTCTGGATGCCGGCCTCAGACACCCCGGCCGTGAGTTCATGGCCGCAGATACGCATCTTGGCTCGCTCTCGCTTACGGGAGGCCACAGCATTGTCAGCGGCAACGCCAGACCCTTGCCCGGATACAGCATTAACGTTGAGCCTTGGGACATTCCCTTCACCAATGGTCACCTGCAGTTCTGCGGCAGTTTCGGAGACTATTTTACAACGGGTCCCGGTTATGTCACCGGCTCAATGGTGCACAATACCGGACTCTTCCTCAAGTGGCACATAGGCAAGCGCATAACGCTCACGGGAGGGGCAGACAACTACACCGTCTGGGGCGGTAAGTCGCAGGACGGCCGCGTATTCCGTAAGACCTTCGGCAACTACCTCCGGGTAATCACAGGCATGTCAGGAGGCGCCGACGCCGAGAGCGGGGAACAGATCAACGCCCTTGGAGACCACCGCGGCTACGAGCTTTTCCGGTTCGAGTACCGGGCCGACAACTGGACCCTCACCCTCCAGCACGACATTCCGTACGACGACAAATCCGGTCTTATTTTCCGTAACTTCCCGGACGGAGTGAACACCGCCTGTTTCTCATTCAATGACAAAACCGGCTGGGTGAGCGACATAGTTTACGAATATGCCAACACAATGTTCCAGGGCGGAGACCGCGAGCGCAGGCTCGCTACCGAGGAGGAAATAGCCTCCGGCAGCAAGCGCTTGTATACGGATCCTAATACAGGACTGGTTTATTATGTCTGCGGCGGCGCCGACAACTATTACAACAATTACCTCTTCAAGTCCGGCTGGACCAGTTACGGACGTACCATCGGCATTCCTTTGTTCTTTCCCCGTGGCATCGTAGAAGGCACGTGGAGCAGGGAAGCCGTTACTATGGGCGTTTGGAGCAACCTTCTCAAGGCGCATCATCTGGGCATTTCCGGAAGCCTATTCAAGCTTTTACCGTATAAGCTTATGCTCACGTATTCAGAGAGTTACGGCACATTCCTGGACGTGGACTACTGCTACGACAGAGGCTCACGCCTTGAGACTCCCTTGCGTCAGTTCAGCTCCGCATTCATGCTGGAGTTTCCGCTGTATGAAGGCATAATCAAGGTGGTCCCGGCGGTTTATTACGACAGGGGAGACGTGCTCCCTAACCTGTTCGCCGCCACCCTTTCCATAAAGTATTCACTGAAAAACATCAACTGATATGAATTTAGACCATTTTCTCCAGCTTTTCGTGGTGAAGGAAAAGAGTTTCTTCCCCCTGTTTGTCCAAATTGCAGAAAACACCAAGAAGGCCTCGGAACTTCTTGTGAAGCAGGCTGCCGAATCAGATCCCGATGAGCGCAGAATGCTCGCCCACCGCATCAAGGAGCACGAGACCGAGGGCGACGCCCTCCACGCAAAGATCACCCAGGTGCTGATTGACGCGTATCTTACCCCCTTCGACCGCGACGATATCCACGAACTTGCGGAAGCCATGGATTCTTTCCTTGACTGCATGCGCGATTCCTCCAAGCTCATCGCCATCTATCAGCCAAAGGAGCCGTCCCGCAAACTCATCCAGATTGCCGAGTACATCGACAAGGCTGCCGGTATCCTGCTTGAGATTACCAAGAAATTCGACACCATCCGCAAGGACTCCAAGGTCATCACGGCGCTGTGCGACGATATCAAGGAGATAGAGCACACGGTGGACGATATCTTCGAGTCGTATATGTCAAACCTCTTCGAGAAGGAGCCCGACGCCAAGGAGCTCATCAAGAAGAAGAACATTGCCCAGTCCCTCGAGAACACCTCCGACGTGGCGAAGGTGGTATCCAGCAAGATAAGCGGCATAGTGGTCAAGAACAGCTAAGATGGTAGCAATCGTTCTCATAACGGCGCTGATTGCGCTCGCGTTCAGTTTTACGAACGGCATGAACGATGCCGCCAACTGTATCGCGTCCGTCATTGCCACGAAGGCGCTCCCGCCCAAGATCGCTGTCTTCTGGGCGGCGTTCTGGATCTTCATGGCGATGTTCATTTTCGACACCACCGTTGCCGCAACTATGGGTAAGGGTATCGTGGCAGAGCAGTGCATAGATGTGTACGTCATCCTTGCGGCTCTGCTCGGCTCGGTAATCTACATCTTCCTCTGCACCAAGCTCGGTCTGCCCGTATCGGCTTCCCACGCCCTTGTGGGCGGCCTCATCGGACCCGTGTGGTTCGTGTACGGCGGCCAGTACCTGGTGACCAGCGGTATCCTCAAGATCATTGCCTTCATATTCATCTCGCCGCTTATCGGCATGCTGATGGGCTTCGTGCTCAACTGCATCATAATGGCGCTTTTCCACAAGTGCAAGGTCAAGACGGTGGATAAGACCTTCAGGCGTATGCAGCTGGTTTCCAGCGCGGCGTTCTCCCTTGGCTTCGGAGGCAACGACGGCCAGAAGACTATGGGTATCATCGCCATCCTCTTTGCCACGGCCTTCGCGTCCAACCCGGACAACCCCCTGCTGCAGTTCCTTTATGGCAACGGCGCCCAGGCCGCGCAGGCTGCGGGTTATGCCGGATTCTACGTGCCTATGTGGCTTAAGTTCGCCTGCTACGGCCTCATCGCCCTGGGTACCATTACCGGAGGCTGGTCCGTAATCCGCACGCTCTCCGAGGGCCTTAGCAAACTGTTCCCCACGCAGGGATTCTGCGCAGAGGCTTCAGGTGCCATCACCCTCATTATGACCGCTGTGCTGGGTATACCCGTGAGCACCACTCACACCATCACCGGCTCCATAATAGGTACCGGCCTCACGCGCGGCGTAAAGACGGTCAAGTGGATTACCGCCAAGAACATAGTCTGGGCCTGGATCCTTACCATTCCCGCCGTTATCCTTGTGAGCGGAACGGTATATCTGATTATGGTCCACTGGTTCGGGGTACCCGTAAAGGCCCTGTAGAATGAAGGAGTTCGGAAAGATGTTCAAGCGTTTCGTCAGTCCGTACGCGGGCTGGCTGTGGAGCGGCGTTTTCCTCAACGCCCTCTCCGCCGTCTTTAACATCTTCTCCTTTTCACTCCTCATTCCGATACTGAAGATCCTCTTCAATATTAACGACTTACATTACGAATTCATCCCCTGGGACACTCCCGGGGCATCTTTCAAGGACACTGCCATAAACAACCTCTACTGGTATGTGTCAGACGCCATGCAGAACCTTGGCGCAGGGACGGTGCTCCTGCTCCTGTGCCTGGTGCTGTGCTTTTTCACCCTGCTCAAGACCGCCTGCTATTTCGGCTCTTCAGCGGTGATGGTACCTATACGCACGGGCGTCGTGAAAGACATAAGGGGGCAGATGTACGACAAGATTCTGTCCCTTCCCCTTGGCTGGTTCAGCCGCGAGCGCAAAGGCGACATCATTGCGCGTATGAGCGGCGACGTGCAGGAGGTGGAGACTTCACTCACCGGTTCGCTGGACATGCTGGTTAAGAACCCCATTCTCATCGTGTTCTACGTGGGAGTGCTGTTCTTCATATCCTGGCAGCTCACGCTCTTCGTGCTGGTGTTCGCTCCTGTAATGCTCTGGTTAATGGGCGTGGTGGGACGAAGGCTCCGCCGCCAGTCGGCGCAGGCGCAGGCACTCTGGAGCGATACAATGAGCCAGGTAGAGGAAACCCTTGGCGGACTTCGCGTCATCAAGGCCTTCCTTGCAGAGGAACGCATGAAGAAGCGTTTCGACGACGTAACCGGATCAATGAAGGACATGAACTCCCGGGTGGCTGTCCGTCAGGCGCTCGCGCACCCTGTAAGCGAGTTCCTGGGAACGGTTATGATTGCCGTTGTTCTGTGGTTCGGCGGAACCCTCATCCTGGGCAGCCGCTCGGTAATAGACGCTCCCACCTTCATTTTCTACATGGTCATCCTGTACAGCGTCATCCAGCCCATAAAAGACTTCTCCAAGGCAGCGTACGGCATTCCCAAGGGGCTTGCAAGCATGGAAAGGATAGACGCCATCCTTAACGCCACGGGCAATCTGAAGGAGGCGCAGGATCCGGTTCATATCAGCGATTTTACAGACAGGATTTCCCTGAGGGACGTCAGCTTTTCTTATCCGGACGGCACGCAGGTGCTTTCCGGCATTAACCTGGACATTCCCCGCGGCTCCACGGTGGCCATTGTGGGCGCATCGGGCGCGGGCAAATCAACCCTGGCCGACCTCGTGCCCAGGTTCTACGATGTCTGCAGCGGCAGCATCAAGATAGACGGAGTAGACATCCGCAGCATTGCCATCCGTGACCTGCGCTCCCTTCTGGGCATCGTGAGCCAGGACCCCGTGCTGTTTAACGACACCGTCTTTGGCAACATCGCCTT
>JAGCCD010000051.1 GCA_017651785.1 Bacteroidales bacterium | reverse complement strand
CGACGCTGCAGCCAATTATGCAGACAAGACATTCTCCGTGACTGGAGACGACGCCACCCGTTTCTCCATCGCCGGCACAGAGTATCCCGTCATAGACGGTGAGATAGAGATTGCCAAAGACGGCGACAACTACAACGTAAAAGCCACCCTGCAGGACGAGGCGGAGAAGATTCACGTCTTTACCTACAGCGGCCCCATCGGCGAAGTTGCCAAGGATGATGTAGGAGCAAATGTGGACGGCGCCCCCGATTACAGCGATTATTATACCTACTTCCAGGGAGGACAGCTTATCTGGACAATCACCCTGTTCTACAGCGCAGATCCCGAAGGCCGTGACGACTATGTGAGCTATGTTACCTATAAGGTAGTCACCGCTCCCGACGCCGCCGGCACCGATTTGCCCACCGGAACTTTCGAGTATGCACCCTTCGACGTTTTCTCCGCTGCTACCGGCCAGCTTAGCGTAACTCCCGGAACCTTCTCTATCTCAGGTAATACGCTGGAGCAGAACGCATTCAAATTCAACGGCTCACCTCGCCTTACCATATCCAAGGAAGATGACGGAAAGTATACCTTTGCATTTGAGTCCAACATTACAACCCAGAAACATGTGTTTGACGAAAATGGCTCCTGGAGGTATAACGAAGACGGGTCTTATATGATGGAAGATATCGAAACGTATGACTGGAATCCTTCGGTATCCGTAGCAGTTCCGGCTGCCGGTCCCGGCATGATGGCGACACCTGATACCGATGAGTTCACATTCACAGTATCTCCTTCACCTAGTGCTCAGTATGTCGGTTATTGGTTTGGTCACCTTTATGGAGAGGAGAATCCTGATTGGAATGCTTTCTACTTTGGTTGGACATCTGCACAGGACCACACAATCTATCTCTCCGTCAACACCTCCTCTCCATGGGAGTACGAGGCGAACTTCAACAACAGATATTGCAGCACACCTATTCCCGCCGGGACCTATACCTTCTCCGAAGAGCCCGGTCCCAATACCTTGCTTCCTACGAAGTCTCGTTGCTTTATTCAGAATAACTATACAAAGACCTCATACAGGATCAACGGAGGCAGTATCACTCTTACTGACACCCATATCACCTTCAATGATGTGACCGGCAAGGACAGCAACGGCAATACCTGCACCTTCAAGGGCGGCTTCGACACCACCTGCTATTACCACAGGGATGTATCCACCAACGCAGCGCAGAAGAACGGAATGGTAATTACTCCAGTAGAGTAGTTTATTCCATGCTTTTTATGCCCGGACAGCCTTTTCTGTCCGGGCTTTTTATTATCTTTGTAGGTATGAGGATTGAGTACGATTACGACCTGAGCGCGCAGAATACCTTTCGCATGAAGGTAAAGTGCGCCTGCTTTATAGAATATGGCAGCGTAGACGAACTGGTGGGAATCGATTTCGCCTCTCTGCCACAGCCGGTGCGCCATATAGGCGGCGGCTCCAACCTTCTGTTTACCAAAGACTTCCCGGGAACAATCCTGCACTCTGCCATAAAGTACGTAAAGTATGTGGACATGGGACTGGACGAGGTTCCCGTGGTGGTTGGCGCCGGAGTGGTGTGGGACGACCTGGTGGCCCAGCTTTGCGGCCACGGCCTCTGGGGAGCGGAAAACCTGTCCCTTATTCCCGGAGAGGTGGGAGCGGCGGCTGTGCAGAACATCGGCGCATATGGCGCCGAGTTCAAGGATATCGTGAGCGGGGTGTCGTGCTACGACCTTCAGGAGCGCAAGCCTTGCAAGTTCACGGCGGCAGAGTGCGGCTACGGCTATAGGGAATCGATGTTCAAAGAGGCTGCAGGGCGTTATGTAATAACTTCGGTGCTGCTGCGCCTGTCCCGTTCGCCCCGGCCAAGGCTGGAGTACAAGGGCCTTGCCGGCATAGACGCCTCGTCGCCGCAGGCGGTGCGTGAGGCCGTAATAGCCATCCGTCAGGGCAAGCTGCCGGATCCGGCGGAGCTTGGCAGCGCCGGCTCGTTCTTCAAGAACCCAGTAGTGTCTGCGGTAGATTTTGCCCGCATCATAGATGCCGTTCCCGGCGTCTCCGTCCCTCACTTCATTTTGCCTAACGGCATGGTGAAGGTCCCGGCGGCTTTCCTTATCGACCAATGCGGCCTCAAAGGCGAACGCGAGGGCGGCGCCGCAGTTTACGAAAAGCAACCTCTGGTTATCGTAAACGCCTCTGGCTCAGCCACTCCGGCAGACGTCCTTGAACTCGAGCGCCGCGTCATCGCCACCGTCCACGAGAAGTTTGGCGTATCGTTACACCCAGAAGTCGAACATATCTAAACTGGTGAAGGTCCAAGGCATGAAAATGAACCTTCCCCGGAATGCTTACTTCCTTGTGATCTTTGCCCCCAGGGCATTCAATCGACCGTCGATATCTTCATATCCGCGGTCGATTTGTTCTATGTTGTCTATGACCGAGGTGCCCTTGGCGGACATTGCCGCGAGGAGCATAGCGATACCGGCACGGATATCGGGGGAGACCAGCCTGCTGGCGCGGAGCCGGAAGCGGTGGTCGTGGCCTATAACGACGGCGCGGTGAGGGTCGCACAGGATGATCTGGGCGCCCATATCTATGAGCTTGTCCACAAAGAACAGGCGGCTCTCGAACATCTTCTGGTGTATGAGTACGCTGCCGCGGCATTGCACGGCCGTGACGAGCATTACGCTCAGCAAGTCAGGCGTGAGGCCGGGCCAGGGGGCGTCGGCCAGGGTCATAATGGAGCCGTCTATGAAGGACTCTATGACGTAGCTTTCCTGGGCCGGGACAAAGATGTCGTCTCCCCTTTGCTCAAGGCGAACGCCAAGGCGGCGGAAGCACTCGGGGATGATTCCCAACTCGGGGTAGTGTACATTGGTGATAGTGATTTCGCTCTGGTTGATGGCGGCCATGCCGATGAAGGAGCCCACCTCGATCATATCCGGAAGCACCACGTGTGACGCTCCGTGCAGTTCCTTTACACCCGTAATAGTGAGCAGGTTGGAGCCTATTCCCTCTATCTTTGCGCCCATTGCGACGAGCAGCTTGCAGAGCTGCTGCACGTACGGCTCGCAGGCGGCGTTGTATATTGTGGTGACGCCCTCTGCAAGGGTGGCGGCCATCACGATGTTGGCGGTACCGGTGACCGACGCCTCGTCCAGCAGCATATATGTTCCGGCAAGGCCGTCTGGAGCGCTGAGTTTATACGCCCTCTTGGAAGTGTCGTACGAGCAGTCTGCGCCGAGTTTGATGAAGCCGTCTATGTGCGTGTCTACCCTGCGGCGCCCGATCTTGTCTCCGCCGGGTTTGGGGAAGTATGCCAGGCCGAAGCGGGTGAGCAGGGGACCCACAACCATAACCGATCCGCGCAGCCGGGCGCACTTCTCTACGAATTCCGCACTTGCGACATAGAACTCGTTTATGCGGTCTGCCGTGAAGGAGTAGTCTCCCTTTGCGTGGCGCTCTACCTTTACGCCCATGCCCTCCAGAAGGGAGATGAGGTTTTTTACGTCCAGGATTTCCGGGATATTGGATATTCTTACGGTGCCGGAGGTGAGGAGAACGGCGCTAATGACTTCCAGCGCCTCGTTTTTGGCTCCCTGGGGGGCGATGCTGCCACTCAGGCGGTGGCCTCCTTCTACTACGAATGAACTCATGTGGTTGTGGTTTTGGCGTTGTAAAAGTAGTAAAACTTTCTGAAAGTTTATCGTATATTTGTACTTTGATATGGGATTCTTGAACTTCTCATTCGTCGACATTGTCGACATCCTGCTCGTAGCCGCGGTAATCTTCATCATATTCAGGTGGATCCGTGGCTCGTCGGCAATGAACATCTTCATCGCCATCATCATAATCCTGGTGGTGCGGGTTATTGCCATGGCCCTCAATATGAAGATGACCTCGGCCATGCTGGGCGCCATACTGGACGTGGGTGCTCTTGCCATAATCATCATCTTCCAGCCCGAGATACGCCGCTTCCTCAACAACATAGGACGCACAGCGGGCAACAATACCGTATTCCGGCGTCTTCTGCGCCGCCATCAGGCAGACAACCTTGAGCAGGATGAGCTCTCGGGCCTGGTGAGTGCCGTAGAGTATATGGGCGCGCACAAAGTCGGCGCCCTCATCGTAATCCGTCGCAGGGACTTGCTGCAGAACATCATAGGCACCGGAGACTTAGTGGACGCCCGCGTATCCGAGCGCCTCATAGAGAACATTTTCTTCAAGAACTCCCCCCTGCACGACGGCGCAATGGTAATAGGAGACCACCGCATCATAGCCGCCCGCTGCACCCTCCCCATTACGGAGCGCCTGGACCTCCCGGCATCGTACGGAATGCGCCACAAGGCCGCCGTGGGCCTTTCCGAGCAGTGCGACGCAGACGTAATAGTGGTCTCTGAAGAAACGGGCAACATAAGCTTCGTGCGCTCCAGCGTCATTACACGCATAGACACCATAAACACCCTAAAACTCAAGCTTCAGGACAAATGACCACCGAGAGACTGGAAGCCAAGCTGGGATTCGACAAGGTGCGGGAAATCATCTCGGACAAGTGCAAGACGGACTATGCCGCCACGCGAGTTGCCGAGGAGCGTTTCAGCACCTCAAAGAACACCATCCTCAAGCGCCTCCAGCTCACGGAAGAGATGCGCCTCATCCTCATGTTCGAGGAGAGTTTCCCCACCACCGGCTACATAGACGGCCTGCCGTTCCTCGTGCCGCTGCAAAAGGAGGGCTCAAGCATAGACACGCTGGGCCTTGGCAAGCTCAAGACGCTGCTGGACACCACGCGCCGCGTCACCAACTTCTTCTCGGGCATCAAAGACGGCATCTACCCCAATCTCAAGAGCCTCAGTTCGCCCATCTCCACCTTTCCGGAAATCCTGCGCCGCATAGATACAATCCTGGACAGATACGGAGACATTAAAGACTCCGCCTCCCCCCAGCTGCAAGACATCAGAAAGCGCCTGCGGGACAAGGAGAGCGCCATTTCCCGCCGTGCCACGGCCATACTCAAGCAGGCCCAGGACGCCGGCCTGGTAGACTCAGACGCCGCGGTGGCAATGCGGGACGGCAAGTACCTTATCCCCGTACCCACAGCGTCCAAGCGCAAGCTCAGCGGCTTTGTATACGACGAGTCCGCCACGGGCAAAACAACCTTCATAGAGCCGGCGGAAATACTTGAGATAGAGAACGAAATAAGCGAACTCCGCTTTGAGCAGACGCGAGAGATAGCCCGTATCCTGCGGGAATTCTCGGAGTTCCTGCGCCCCTACCTGCCCGAGGTAATGGCCGGCGCCGCCTTCCTTGGAGAGATAGACTTCCTTATGGCCAAGGCGCAGACGGCACTGGACTTCATAGCCGGCCTTCCCGTAGTTTCCGCAGACGGCGGCGTGGGCCTCCGCAAGGCCCGCCACCCCATACTGGAGAGGGCTCTCAAGGCGGAGGGCAAAGCCATCGTACCGCTCACAATAACGCTCACCCCGGCAAAGCGCATACTGCTCATTTCCGGCCCCAACGCCGGCGGCAAGTCCGTCTGCCTCAAAACCGCCGGTCTGCTGCAGTATATGT
>JAGCCD010000050.1 GCA_017651785.1 Bacteroidales bacterium | reverse complement strand
TTGCTGCAGGTAAAGCCGTCGGTTGCCGTGTACCGGCCTTTGAGCAGCAGGTCCGGGAACTCATGCCTGATGGCGTTGACCTTTGCCAGATGTTCCTGATACACAGGGGTTTCGTCTATGAGGCCACGGCAGCGGAAGACTTCGATATCGTTCCGCAGGCCCTTGAGGAGGGTGTTGTTTACGCGTCGGGGGACGTCGTTGTCGTCCCTTACGCAGCGGTCGCTCCAGACCACCTCGGGGAAGGTGTAGCGGAACCACTCGGGGAAACTTTCCGGCAACGCGGTGAACTCTACGATGTGCACGAAGTCGCAGAACTGGCTCGTGCAGTCTGACAGCCATTCGGTGCCCAGGGCGAACTCGGGATTGAGCGCCTTGATGTGGTCCCGTATCTCCCGTAGTGCATCGGCTTTATAGCGACCGGTAAAGATGTCCTGAACCGGGTATTCCCGGCCAAGGTCCCAGCAGGGGAACTCCTCGGCAACGCCAAGCTGGTCGTAGAATACCGCGTCGGCACCGTATTCCATAGCTCTGTCTGCCCACTGTACCAGCTGGTCGCGCCAGAGACGCTTGCTCATGTCGGCAATCACGAAGGTGCGGGAGTCGTAGTAGCCGAGGGTGGTGCCTTCGCCCGTGAACTTGTAGTGCTCTGTGAATTCGCGTCCGGTATTGTCTCTGTTCGCCACCTGCTTTCCGCCGCCGGAACGGTAGAAATCGCTTTCCACGTCGATGAGGCGGCCGTTGAAATAGAGCAGCAGGCGGTTGCCCTTCGCCCTGTAATCTGCTATGGCCTGTTTCCAGGCGGGGTCTCCGCCCTGGGTGTCGTCTACCGTGTAGTTGGGGTAGCCGTTGTCCATCCCTTCCTTCCACCAGCCGAATGCGAGTACTGCGTTACAGCCCACCGATTCACCGGCGTCGGCAATCCTGCCGGGGAGGTCGGTGTAGCGGCGCAGATACTCTCCGTACTGATGCTTGAAGATAATGCGCTGCCAGCCGGTCATCTCTTGCACCCAATCCGGAACAGGACCG
The DNA here is from genome assembly GCA_017651785.1 of Bacteroidales bacterium. Taxonomy (GTDB): domain Bacteria; phylum Bacteroidota; class Bacteroidia; order Bacteroidales; family UBA932; genus Cryptobacteroides. The sequence continues at coordinate 4,744 of JAGCCD010000050.1, read as the reverse complement.
TGATGCCACCAGGTATCAGCCCAGGCGCGGTAGATGCGGCTCGTCTGCGTCCAGTCGCCTTTGTATGGCACGAGCACGGAGCAATCGTTGCTCCAGGTGTCGCCGCACATCGCATTCGGATAGCGGTAGAAGCCCGCCTCAAGGCGGCAGAAATCATCTGTTACGTGACCGATTGTTTTGGCTGCCTTCGCCTGCGCAGAAGTGCCTTCAGCCGTCAGTTCGTAAGGGCCAATGCCGTCTGAAGCCACTTCTGCTCCGTCTGCGGCAGCCGAAGGATATGCTCTGAGGCCGTGCCAGGTTTGTTGGAGAGATATGTCGTGAGAGCCAAAATACAGGCCATCCCCGGTGCCAACGAAGGCGAAGCAGTTGGAGGCTGCGTTTCGGGGGTACTGCAGGTCGTACTGACGGAACTTCTGCGCCGGAGTCATATACAGCGCACGGGTATCCACGTTGGCGATTTTGTGTACTGGGTTGTCGAAAATCTGGCCTCCGGTGTGGGTTGTAAGCAGCTTGTATCCGTCGGGCAGGTTGAGGTTGCCGACAAGGGGATACTGCAGCTCGCGGATTATTGTATGCGGCTCGTCGTTCCGCAGGCTTGCCGCAAACCGGGCTTGTCCGTCCTGCGCCCAAATCTTGAGATGCAGTTCGAAAGCCTTTCCGTCCAGGCCCACATAGTCTATGTATACCGTATCCATGGCGGTAGACACCTCTGGCTTGCAGTCGGCAGCCCTTATCTCTATCTCTTTTCGGTCCGGAGTGTTATAGTAGAGACGCCAGAGACCTTCACCGCCGGCATAATTGTGCCCGTCCGGCTTTCCGGACAGATGCAGCAGCGCGCCGCTCTGCTGATCTATCCCCAGCGTAATGCCCTGCCCGAAGATCTCGTATCCGGAAACGGCAACCGATCCCGGACAAGTCCTATGGTGCACGCCCCCGGAGCAACCCACGGCGGCAATAAGCAAAGCGGCAAAATGTAAAAACTTCTTATTCAATACTTTACGTTTTGTCCTCTGGGAGAAATTCCCAGAGGTCGTTATTTAAGTGGGCTGTTTACAATGAATTGGCAAATATCTTCGAACATCTTCATGTCTCCGGGGTCCTTGGAAACCGCCAGTTGGTGCCAGGCGTCTGTTCCGGAGTATACTGCGATTGGGAGGTAGCCGTACAGGCCGGAATCGCGGTAGGCGTCCATGTACTCGCGTACGCGGTTTCTAAGAAGGGGAATGTCCTCCTTGCTGAATACCATATTGCCGCTGCCGTCTGGCGCAAGCCGGCCGTCTGCCATCACTTCCGCCACAAGGGAGTACTCGAATTCGAGCTCAATGCCCATATTGTAGCGTTTTAGAGCTTCTATGGTCTTGCCGAGCGGATGACTGATGGAATTGTTGTCCCAATAGTAATTGGGCTGCATGAACGCCATATCGAGCCCAAGCTCCTTCCACAGTTTGTAGCCGGGGCCCAGATGGTAGGGGATCCACCACATCCCCTCGTTGCAGGAATGGGCGTAGGATGCCGCCCAGGGCACTATTTCTTCCCAGTGCTTGTACTTCCAATTGAATGTTTCCGTCTCAACCCCGGTGAGTCCGTGCGATTTGTAGAAGTCGGGCGAAAGATGGAGTTCCTCGCTCAGGATGTAGAAGCCGCAAAGCTCCACGTGCGAAAGAGCCAGGCTGTTGAAGCGCCTGCGGCATTCGTCCATATACCACTTGTATGCAGCCTCCTGGTCCTGGGGCTTAGAGAAATCCAGCTGGCGTCCGTCAATGCCGCCCCAGTACACCGTAGACGAATTCTTGTCTGAGAAGTTGCTGAACATCACTGGGTCCGGAAGGGACATTACTACATACCGGGGCCTTGGAGGCTCTCCCAGAGCCTGCGCCGCTTTGGCAACGGCCAGGTCAAGCTTCTTTATGGCGCCGTCGTCCCCAAGCCAAAGCTCGAGAAGGTCTTCCCAGGAAGCCTTTACAGATGACTTTCTGCCGTTTGTAAGGGTGTACGACAAGCCTCTCTGGGGGTCGAAACTGTCTATGCAAAGGAATGCGTCGAACAGCCAGTGGGGCGTACCGCTGCCGTCTGTGTAGCTCACGTGAGAAGCAAAGCGCTCAGGCGTCCAGGCCGGGGGATTGGCGTTATGGCGCCCGAGGGTTACGAGCGATATGTCCGCAAACTCGGGGACGGCGCTCCGGCTTGCCTCCCAGCTGTAGAGGTTGGGAGACAGCGCAACGGTGCTGAAGCCGAGCGACGCCACCTTGCCTTTCTCGCCCCCTGGCCCTATGCCCTGTGCGCAGAAAGTGTAGTCTGTGCCGGGCTTGAGGTCTGTAAGGCGCACCGGGTTTACCATGCTCCCCGTGCCTCCGGTCTGAAGGGTATCCGCAAGGACGGGATTTCCCGTCTCCGAGCAGCCGTAGGCTATCTTTTCTGCGTCAATGGACGTTATGTCAAAACTGGCCATACTGCCGGTTACTCCGGTGATCTCCAGTCGCAGGGCTGGCAGGAAAGTCCGTTCGCTGCCGTTCTGCTTGCAGGTAGACGCCATCAGTGCGAGTAGCGTGAATGCCAGTGCAACTTTACGCATATCAGTAGATGTATGTAAGTTTGAAGAGCGACAGGCCTACGTTCTGCTTGATTACAGCCATATACACGTCGTCGCCCACCTTGCGGATATCCAAATCCATGCCGCTGTTGCCCGAACTTGAGGGCGAAGGGTCGTCGGAAATCTTGTCCTGGTCTGTATCGTTCTGGATTGCGGCCTGATACACTATATCTCCGTACCGGATGATGTCTGCCCAGGGCTGCTCCAGACCGCCCTCGCGTATGATTACGCGGCCGCTGGAAGAATCCAGCTGGCGGGTGTACGCCACGTAACGCCTGTTGCCAAGGTCGAAGTAGCGGAATGCCGAGTCTGCGTAGTCTTCTCCCAACTCCGTAAGCGTTGGATTCGCGTCGGCGCCTTCAAGCGTGAAGAGGTTCTTGGATGCCGACGTGAGCCAGGCGTTGTCTCCACCTCTCACAGTGGCGACTCCGTTGTTTATGTCATCCGGGAAGGGGTAGTATGCGCCTGCACCCATTACAGGAGGAGATACGATTCGGCCTACCAGGTAAAGGCTTCCAATCCTGCCGTAGAGCCTGAATGTGACGGTGCCCTGCTCTGAATTGAAGTCCTTGAAGAAGAGCATGCCTTCCTGGAAGGTTCCCCAGGCGGTGAATGTGTCTCCAAGGCGCCGCCCGGCCCAGGTCTGCATGGCTATGGCGGTGGGATTGGCGTCTATACCGTTGTTGTAGACGTACAGGGTAGGATCTCCCTCGTTCATGTTGCACACGAGCAGCAGGTCCTTGCCTCCGTTTATCTCCGGATCAGTGTTCTTCATGATACGGGGGCAGCTGAGGTGGAAGATACCGGCGTCCTTTACGGTTTCTACCGGCAGCAGCCTGTAGCTGCGTGGATCCTTGATGCTGATGGCCCAGAGGTGCTTGGAAGTGTTTGTTTCCGCTATGTAGACATAGTTGTCGTCTACGGCAACGTTTCTGTCCGCCCCTGCGGTGAAACCGTCTATGTAGCTGCTCCAGGAGCCGGACTCGGAAGAGAAATAGCCCCATTCGCGCACCACGGACAGGCCGGCCTCGAGGTAGCTCAGGTTGACGTACGTTATTAGGTTGCTGTACGACAGGCCCTTGAGGTCGAAGGCGCCGCCCTTCTTTGTGGCGGTCATGGCACCGGTGTCTATCGTGATGGGTATCTGATAGTCGGGGAAAGGCTGCAGCTTGCCGCCGCCGAGAAGCTTGCTCTTGTCTATCTGGATCTTGAAGGAGGCGGACTCTCCCGATTCCGGAATGGTGACCGTGGGCGAGAGGATGGTGACAAGTCCCTCGGGCGCCGCCACGTACGGATCCTGTACAAGGCTGTTGTCGATCTTGACGGGGAAGGTCATGCCTACGTCCTTTATGAAGTTGTCCATGCTCACGTCGAGTATCACCACTTCCTTGAGGTCCGGCATCACTCCGTCTGCATCGGGCTCTACCTGCTTGTGGTTGATGACCCTGCCGATGTTCTTCTGGGCTATCCCAAGGGTGGAACGCAGGAAGGTGAGCAGCAGGCGGCTGCTGTTGGGATTCACCGTGAGGTCGCTGGAGCTCAGGGTTACGGGTATGACGTAAGACGCCCCGTCCGATATGGCGTCTATGACCTTGAGCGGATCCCAGGAAATGGTGACGTTCTGCACCACTTCCTTTTCGCCGAAGGTGAGGACGCTGTTGTCCAGCGTAAACAGGGAAGAAGGCAGCACTTTGTACTCTGTGCCGTTTGCCTTGTTGTATTCGCTTACGGCGGCGCTTGCACCTTCGGAGTCAATAGATACTGTGGCCGTGGCTCCAACCTGTCCCTTGCCGTTCTTTGCGACGCCGAAGACGTATGAGCCGGTGTGGACCGATGCCAGGATGAGGTCGTCGGTGGCGGTGAGTCCGAAGCTGTCCGGGACCATGAAGTTCTCCCGGTCGTCGGATATGCAGGCGGCCGCAAGGGCCAGCGCAATGGCGATTATTGCTATCTTTTTCATACTACCATCCGGGGTTTTGGGTGAAGTTGGTCATTTCTGCTATCTGGCTGGAACTGAAGGGGAAGAGATAGTCCCGGCTCTGGAAGCGGGATCGGCCTCCCATGTAGTCGTCGTTGACGCGCTCGTATGATTCTTCGTAGGTGACGGCCTTTACATGGAGAGTCCAGTTCTCTGTGTTGTACTCTTCTTCGGCC
>JAGCCD010000049.1 GCA_017651785.1 Bacteroidales bacterium | reverse complement strand
TTCTTGTACCAATGGTGGATATGGCCCGCAAGTCGTGCACAACGTGGTGGACGTGGCTGCTTGCCGTGGCCGCGCTGCTGCTGGTGGCGTTTCTGGGCGTTTCTCCCATCTGGATACTTCTGTGCGTGCTGGCGCTGGGCTTCGGCGTAACTTATCTGAAGGAAAGGAAATGGAAACGCTAGCCCTTTTCCTTCAGCTCGCAGCGACGTTTTTCGTCATCGGCGCCTTTACCATCGGCGGCGGATATGCAATGCTGTCACTCATCCAGACGCAGGTTGTCACAGCCCACGGGTGGATAACCGAGAGCGCGTTCACGGACATAGTCGCCATATCCCAGATGACTCCCGGTCCCATCGGCATAAATGCCGCTACCTATGTGGGTTACGACGTTCTGTTCCAGGCCACGGGGCTGCACTGGCTGGGGGTTGCGGGTTCGGCAATTGCAACACTTTCGCTCATACTCCCGTCGTTCATAATCGTACTGCTTATCGTGAAGTTCTACACCAGGTTCCGCGGCAGTATGCTGTATGAGGGCACGATGGGTTGGCTCCGCCCTACGGTTGTCGGCCTTATCGCAGCTGCGGCGGTTATTCTGGTGATCAAGGTCTCCTGGGCTGGGGGCGCGCCGTCCGTAGCTGTCGTAAAAGATAACTTCACGGACTGGAAGAGCTGGCTGCTTCTGGCCGCAGCCTTCGCCGCCGGAATGTGGGGACGCGTGAGTCCCATCCTGATCATTATCGCCGGCGCAATACTGGGCCTGGTGCTGTATTAGCAGTACTTTTGCGCAAATTGTGGGTATCTTTACGCATATTGCGCTCGCGCATACGCGGAAACTCCTAATTTTGCAACTTGTCGATAACCAATAGCACCTCATAAAGTATGATTTACAAAAAACACTATCAGGCACCGGAACTCGAGCAGCTCCCGATGTCTTACAATTCCGTTCTTTGCGAGAGCGACGACCTTTCCGGCGGCACGCAGGATTACGACCTCGTAGAGGGCTTCGAATGGTAAAAAGGAGGACAAAAGCATGAAAAAGACATTGTTCATCGCTGCCTTCTTTGCAGCCATCCTGGCCGTCTCCTGCCAGCAGAAAGAGCTGGAGCAGCCCGTATCCCCCAAAGCTCAGACCGTTACTTTCACCTGCGTCATCAATCCGGACACCAGACTCAGCATTTCAGACGCCGGCAAGACCTCCTGGGAGGCCGGAGACGAAATCCTGGTACACGGCGAGGGAGACTCAAACCGCATAGTCTACACGCTTCAGGCTTCCGACATCAGCGCAGACGGCAAAACCGCCACCATCGGTGTGGCGATTGATGAAACGGGAGAGAACGGTATAAAGCCTTACGACCGTTCAGACAAGGGCTACACCAGCACTGTCTATGCAATGTATCCCGCGTCGGCGGCAATCGGCGGCAATCTTTACTATTACGCCCGCTTCTCAGACACCAACAAGCCCCTAATGGCCGCATACAACGTCGGCAATACATTCGTTTTCTATAACCTCTGCGGCGTCATCTCCTTCAAGGTCAAAGGCCCGTTCGACGGTTATGAGTTCAAAGGCAACAACGGCGAAACCGTGGGTTACGAGAGATATCAGTCCAGGCTCGCCGCAACAGCCGAAGACCCAGTTCTCCAGTATAACTATGCCAGTGACAACGGAACTACAGGTCCAGTCACCAAAATTACAGGTGATGTAGAGGCAGACGGCAGTACCGTACATTACATCTGCATCCCCAACGGTGTAAACTTCACCGCAGGTTTCACGTTCAACTTCTTTGACGGCGAAGACCTTGTAATGGTGGCCAAAACCAACACAGCCGTAGAAGTGCCCCGCAACGGTCTCCTTGTCCTTGGCGACATCAGCGACAAACTCGAGGAATACACACCTCCTACCAGCAGCGACCATAAGTCTTCCATTACCGGAGCAACGAACCTGAGTTCAAACGGCTGTGCCAACTGCTATGTCGTCGAAGAAGCCGGATCTTACAAGTTGCCCGCAGTGAAAGGCTGCAGCGGCGAAGACGCAGGTAACGTCTTTGGAGTGAAGGTCCTTTGGGAAACCTGGAACAATTCGGAAGAAGTAACGGAGAACAGCGTCATTGCTGAGGTGGATTTCGACGGCCCCGAGAATTACGTCTATTTCAAGACTCCCGCAACCATCAAGCCCGGCAATGCCGTAATCGCCGCACTGGACGCCCAGGAGAATATAATCTGGAGTTGGCACATCTGGATTCCCGCCAGTGAAATCAACATTAATACTTACGGCCTTGGCGGAAGTGAATTGATGGACCGCAACCTCGGAGCTTTGGACGCGGACCTTTCGATAGGCCTTGACTATCAATGGGGCAGAAAAGACCCGTTCCCCGGGCCTGCTACAGTTCCTGGAGAAGCCCCTATGACAATTGCAGGCACCGCGATTTCCGTTAATCACGATGATGCAACCGCTCAGGGTTCAGTGCCTAAATCAATCGCAAGTCCTACGACCATCTACACCACCAACAATGCCCACTGGTCTGCAGGAGATGAAGAGAGTCTCTGGGCAGGAGCGAAGTCAATTTACGACCCGTGCCCTCCCGGTTACAGGGTTCCCACAAGGGCCGACGTTCCCGGTCTGTTCGCGTCCGATCTGTCCGCAACGGAAGGTTGGGTCAAGAATGCAGATGAATGCTGGTTCAAGATAGGCAGCCCTGCGGCCTCGTTCCCCATGTGCGGTTATTTAGACGATTACAATGAGTCGTTCACGTATACACACGTCGGCGACCGTGTTGCCATCTGGTCTGCCGATTCTAACGGCGCCAAGAAAGGCTATGCCGTGGATGTCCGTTTCGATAAAGGCACCCAGACCGTTGGCGGTCCCGCAAAATCCAGGCTGGCAGCCGTTCGTTGTATAGTAGATTAAAATTATGAAATCCGGAAGATTAGCCCTTATGCTTGCGCTTGCCGCCGTTGCGGCGGGCCTTGCTTCGTCGTGCCTCAAGGACCCTGGCACAGACACGCCCGTAAATGGCGAACAG
>JAGCCD010000048.1 GCA_017651785.1 Bacteroidales bacterium | reverse complement strand
GCCTATCTTGAGAAGGTCCTCACCCTGGCCGGCATACCCAACGCCGCAGAGGTCGTAAAGCTCGACATGCAGGTCGAGGACGCCATCGCATCCTTCAGCTGGACACGCGAGCAGAACCGTAACATGGCGGCCATCTACAATCCCATGAGCTCCGCAGAGATAGACAAGGCCTGGCCCTACATCGGCTTCGGAAAGGCATGCAAAGCCTTCGGCGTTCCCGCACAGGACAAAGTCATCGTGCAGCAGCCTTCATACTTCGACGGACTCAACAAGTACCTCGCCAAGGCTCCCCTCAAGACCCTCACGGCATATGTACTCACACAGTTCGTGAGCGGCGCCTCAACTTCCCTTAGCGACGATTTCTACACCGCCAACTGGGAGTTCTTCTCCCATCAGATGGCAGGCGCCCAGGAGCAGCGTCCCCGCTGGAAGAGGGCGATGCAGGTGCCCAACGGCCTGCTCGGAGAGGCTGTGGGAGAAATGTACGTGAAGAAGTTCTTCCCCGAGTCTTCCAAGCAGAAGATGGTAACCCTGGTGGAGAACCTGCGCACCGCCCTTGGTGAGCACATCGACGCCCTTGAATGGATGAGCGACACCACAAAGGTGCGCGCCCGCGAGAAACTCGCCGCCTTCACCGTAAAGATAGGCTATCCCGACAAGTGGAAAGACTACAGCACGCTTGAAATCGATCCTTCCAAGACCTACTACGAGAACCTGCGCGCTGCCAGCAAGTGGTACGTGGCAGACAACATCTCAAAGCTCGGCAAGCCTACCGACAAGGAGGAGTGGGGCATGACTCCCCAGACCACCAACGCCTATTACAACCCCACCACCAACGAGATATGCTTCCCCGCGGGCATTCTCCAGAAGCCTTTCTTCGATCCTGACGCCGACGATCCCGTGAACTACGGCGGCATAGGCGTGGTAATCGGACACGAAATGTCCCACGGTTTCGACGACCAGGGCTCTATGTTCGACGCCTCCGGCAATATGGTGAACTGGTGGACAGAGACAGACAAGGCCAAGTTCGACGCCCTGGGAGACAAGCTCGTAGCCCAGTTCGACGAAGTAGAGGTGCTGCCCGGCGTACACGCCAACGGCCGCTTCACCCTTGGCGAGAACATAGGCGACCACGGCGGACTCTCCATCGCCTTCACCGCAATGCAGAACGCCATAAAGGACCAGCCCCGCAAGCTCATAGACGGCTTCACTCCCGAGCAGAGGTTCTATCTGGGATACGCCGCGGTATGGGCCCAGAACATAACCGACCAGGAGAAGGCGCGCCGCACCAATATGGATCCTCATTCCCTGGCAGTCAACAGGGTAAACGTTTCCGTGCGTAACTTCCAGTCCTTCTTCGACGCATTCGACATCAAGGAGGGAGACCCCATGTTCCGTCCCGAGGAAGAGAGGGTGCACATCTGGTAAGGTCCCTTGCTAAATTCCTAATAACGGCCTGCGGTTTTGCTGCGGGCCGTTTTTTATTTGGATTGTTGTAAAATAATGCGTATCTTCGAAGAAGATAATAACTACTAACCATGGTACGAGTAAAGCCTTTTGCAGCCCTCCGCCCGCCCCGGTCCATAGTCACCCAGGTGGCGGCACCCCCTTACGATGTCCTTAATTCAGAAGAAGCCAAAAAGATGGCGGGAGAAAAGTCCCTCCTGCACATCACCAAGCCGGAAATAGACTTCAACCCCATCCTGGAAGACCACGACCCCAGGGTATACGACAAGGCGGTCCAGAATTTCCGCCTGTGGCAGGAGCGCGGCTGGCTGGTAAGAGATACCGCCCCGTGCTATTACGTTTATGCCCAGACAATGGCCGGCCGCACCCAGTACGGCCTCGTCCTCTGCGCCCATACAGACGACTACGCAGAAGGGAAAATCAAGAAACACGAACTTACCCGCAAAGACAAGGAAGACGACCGCATGATCCACGTTCGCATCCAGAACGCCAACATAGAGCCCGTCTTCTTTTCATACAGGGACGATAAAGAACTCAACGAGATAGTAAAGGAAGTGGTGGCAAACCAGCCCGAGTACTGCTTCACCTGCGAGAACGGCTTCGGCCACGAGTTCTGGGTGGTGTCAGACCCGGCTCTCATCGCGCGCATCACCGCCATCTTCACTACCCGCGTAGAGGCCTTCTACGTGGCCGACGGCCATCACCGCACTGCCGCCGCCGCCCGCGTGGGCGCAGAAAAGAAGGCGCAGAATCCCAATCATACCGGAGAAGAAGAGTACAACTACTTCCTTGCCGTCTGCTTCCCCGAGAGCCAGCTCAAGATTATAGACTACAACCGAGTAGTTAAGGATCTGAACGGCCTGAGCACCAAAGACTTCTTCAAAGCCCTGCAGGAAGATTTCATTGTGGAATGCAAGTGCGACTGCACCAAAGACGGCGGCGAGTGCGACTGCGAGTATCCCTGCCACTGCAAGTGCTCGGAAATCTATCACCCCAGCGGCCTCCACAACTTCGCAATGTACATTGAGGGCGTATGGTACAGCCTCACCCCCAAGCCCGGCCGCTACAACGACGCAGACCCCATAGGCGTACTGGACGTAGACATCCTCTCCCGCCTGGTACTGGACAAGATACTGGGCATCAAAGACCTCCGCACAGACAAGAGAATAGACTTCGTGGGCGGCATCCGCGGCCTCGGGGAACTCGTGCGCAGGGTAGACCAGGACGGCTATAAGGTGGCTTTCGCCCTTTATCCCGTCTCAATGAAGCAGCTTCTCGACATTGCCGACAGCGGCAATATCATGCCTCCCAAGACCACTTGGTTCGAGCCCAAGCTCCGTTCCGGACTTGCCATCCATACCTTAGACTAAACACCCGTGACAGCAGACTCCGCCACCATCCACAAGACTCTGAAGGACTTCTTTGGATACGACACTTTCAAAGGAGACCAGGAACGCATCATACGCCACCTCATAGAGGGCGGTGACGCCTTTGTGCTCATGCCCACCGGCGGCGGCAAGTCCCTTTGCTATCAGCTGCCTGCCCTCCTTATGGAAGGCACCGCCATAGTAATATCGCCGCTCATCGCTCTGATGAAGAATCAGGTAGACCTTCTGCGCGGCTTTGTGGCGGGCGAGGGCAGCATAGCCCATTTCCTCAACTCGTCGCTGAGCAAGGCGCAGATAGACGTGGTGAGGGCGGATCTGCTGAGCGGACGCACAAAAATCCTCTACGTCGCCCCCGAGTCGCTCACAAAAGAAGAGAACGTCTCGCTGCTTCGTGACGTAAAGATATCCTTCTACGCGGTAGACGAGGCCCATTGCATATCCGAGTGGGGCCATGACTTCCGTCCCGAGTACCGCCGTATCCGCCACCTGGTAGACGAGATAGGCCGTCTGCCCATAATCGCCCTTACCGCCACGGCAACGCCCAAGGTGCAGAGCGACATATTGAAGAACCTGGGCATCCAGAACGCCGCCGTGTTCAAGTCTTCCTTCAACCGTCCCAACCTCTATTACGAGGTGCGCGACAAGGTTGACGTAGACAAGGACATGATAAAGTACATCCGCCAGAATCCCGGCAAATCCGGCATCGTCTACTGCCTGAGCCGCAAGAAGGTTGAAGAGATAGCCCAGCTGCTCTGCATCAACGGCATCAAGGCCCGTCCCTATCACGCGGGCCTGGACGCCAAAACCAGGGCGGAGAACCAGGACGCCTTCCTTGCAGAGGAGATTAACGTCATAGTGGCCACCATCGCATTCGGAATGGGCATAGACAAGCCCGACGTGCGTTTCGTCATTCATTATGACATCCCCAAGAGCATAGAGAGCTATTACCAGGAGACCGGCCGCTCGGGAAGGGACGGCAAGGAGGGCAGCTGCATAGCCTACTACAGCTACAAAGACATCCAGAAGCTGGAGAAATTCATGCAGGGCAAACCCGTTTCCGAGCAGGAAATCAACCGCCAGCTGCTGGGAGAGGTGGTAGCCTATGCAGAGTCCAACCAGTGCCGCCGCAAGCTTCTTCTCAACTACTTCGGAGAAGATTACACCCAAGACAACTGCTGCTCCTGCGACAACTGCGTCAACCCCAAGCCCACCTTCGACGGCTGGCGTGAAATGCGTCTCGTGATAGAGCTCATAGAAATGCTGCCGGAGCACTTCAAGATAGAGCACCTTGCCAACATCCTCGCCGGAGAGTCCAACTCCATGACCAAATCCTACAAGCACGACGAGGTCTCCCTCTTCGGCGCCGGCAAGAACCACTCGGACAAGTTCTGGTGCACCGTCATACATCAGGGCCTCATCCTCCATCTGCTTGAAAAAGAGATAGAAAGCTACGGCCTCATAGCCGTCACGCCAGAAGGGCGCGAGTTCCTCAAGCACCCTCACGAGCTCATGATGGTAGAAGACCGCGCCTTCGCGGGATCCGATTCCTCAGACGAAGACGAGGACGAAGAAACCGCCGCCGCCAACGCCGCAGCAATGCGCGGAGGCAGCTCCGGAGACCCCATGCTCCTCTCTATGCTCAAAGACCTCCGCAAAGACGTGGCCCGCAAGCTCAAGCTCCAGCCCTGGATCATCTTTGGAGACCCCGCTCTGGAGGATATGGCAATCCTGTACCCCATCACCATAGAGGAGCT
>JAGCCD010000047.1 GCA_017651785.1 Bacteroidales bacterium | reverse complement strand
GAGGGACTTGCTGTCGCTGGGCGCATTCTCTGCATGCTACTTTGCGGAGGTGGGCGGCGCGCTTATGACGCATCCGTATAATAAGATAAGCAATCCGGGCAACCTGTTGTACGGCGGGCCGTTCACTTTCCACGTAAAAGGGGGATTCTTCGCAAGGGCGCAGGTGAGCAAGGCCTGGTCTCTTGGCCGGGAGCTGGGATTCAGGCACAATTCTGCATCGCGCATCTTTATCCCCAACAGGGGAGTGAATGCAGTAACCCTTGGGTTGGAAGCCGGTTATGCGTTCGGCCCCGCTACCATTTCCCCGTGGGCGGGAAGAGAATCGGATGCAACCCAGAAAGTAAACCGAAGGTTCCGTTTTTCCGTCTTCGCCGGCGGCGGAATCCACAAGTGCATGGCCGAGTTCTACGCCGCAAGGCCACTGCCGGTAGAAGAGCAGCCGGATTCGTATACTCCGTGGTTCAAGGGCAGCGCCGGCGTAGAGGCGGTCTGGAGGTACTGCCGCAGAACGTCCACGGGCGCGCAGCTCGAGCTTCATTATCTTGGCAATATCGATGCTTTGCGCAAGGCGGACCTGGCCCAGACCGGCAGGGAGGCGGACGAGTATTCACCTCTTTCTCCAGGATTATCGCTTGTTCAGGAGATATACTTCGGGCAGTTCTCTCTGGGCGTGGGAATTGGCGCCTATTTCTATAGGGAGGTGGGCATAAAGGAGTATCACGGCCCTCTGTATCAGAAGGTTACGTTCCGGTTCTATCCACCTTATCTAAAGACCCTGTATGTGGGTGCGTCGCTGCGGGCGCACACCTTCGACCAGGCAGACTATCTGGAATTCTCGCTGGGCTGGATCATCTGACGCCCAACAGCCCCAGGAGTTCATCGGAGCTCATGCCGTCAAAGCAGTCGGAGGGGCTAATGCCGCTCTTTTCCATTGCCGTAAGCAGCGCATCAGCCTCCATACGGCAGCCCTTCAGCGCTTCCGAAAGTGCGTCGGCGGGCTTGTCGCCGATGAAATCACCCCTGAAAGACAGCGACTTAAGCACTCCGCGTGCGAGCGACCAGCTTGCCTGCACGGTGCCGCAGGAGAATTTGCCGTTTGATGTGAAGTCGGCCGCAGGTGAGCGCCCCACGTTCCACTCCCACGTGCGGAATCTGGTATCAGCCTCCCTAGAGGCGAGCTCTGTCATTGACGCAGGAACCGGAATTTCCACGCCGCCTGCGGCAAGGATTTCCTGCATGGCGGAGCGGAATCCACCGATGTCTCCGAATTGCGGCAGATATTCCTTCAGGTTTGCCACGCGGCTGCGCACGGAAGCCACACCGGCGGCAGTAAACTTGCTCCCGGGTGCGCTCAGTGCGGTTATCATATCCTGAAGGTTCACGTCGAACATCAGCGTCCCGTGAATCATTATGCGGTCCCGCCACACTCGCTTTGCGTAGCCGGAACACTTGCGGCCGTCAACCATAATGTCGTTGCGTCCGCTCAGAGAGGCGTTTACGCCCAGTTTGCAGAGAGCGTCCGCCACCATATTCATATAATCAGGAAAGTCCCTTTCCAGGTCTTTGAGGCGCCCGGCTATGGTGTAGTTGAGGTTCTGCAGGTCGTGGTAAACGGCTCCTCCGCCTGTCACTCTCCTCACAAGGGCAATGCCTTTCTCCTGCAGAAGGGGCAGATTGACCTCCGAGTAAGCGTTCTGGTTAAGGCCTATTATCACTGCCGGACTGTTCTGCCACAGGTAGAAAAAGGGCTGGGCGGCCGGCGGCGCCTGAAGGCAGGCCTGGTCGAAAGCCATATTGAAGAAAGGGTCTGTGGAAGTGGAGCGGAGGTAGTCCATAACGCAAAATTAATTCTTTTTCTTATATTTGTGAAAATCACATAAGCAATGGCATCCGTTTCATACAGGGAAGTAGATTCCATCTACAATCTTCCCGCACCCGACGAGTCGGGCCGCATTTCACACTATGTCTTCCAGTATATAGATTTCGGCCTTATGCCGCAGTACATTGCCGCCGGCCACAGGTTCTGCGACTGCTTCTTCTTCGGCTGCGAAATCCCCTCGGAGATGGAAGGCCAGATAGGCAGCACGTGCCTTGTCTTTCCCCGTCTGGGCCTTGCCTACAGCACCTTCCGCGGCAAACTCTACACAGGAGAAGAACTGTACGAGGGCTACGACCCGCAGAACGAGGAAACTTTTTCTACCTGCTACGACTCCCGCGTCTATCAGGCCTATGTAGAAAACGGCAAACAGTGCAACGACATACGTGAAACCCTTGGCCGAAACCTGCACGACAGGGCCATAGAAGACGCCATGGCAGACTTCCTTCGCCTCTTCGATGAAAAACAGGTAGTTGCCATTATGGGCGGCCATGCCATCAGGAGAACGGATCCCGAGTATCGCAAAGTGGTGAACATCAGCAAGATGCTTACAGAGCGGGGCAAGCTTATGGCTTCAGGCGGCGGCCCCGGCGCAATGGAGGCAACCCACCTTGGCGCATGGATGGCCGGCCGCACGCAGGAAGAGCTGGAAGATGCAATCTCAATGCTGGAGGTCGCCCCCACCTTCCGCGATGAGGGCTGGCTTCGCACCGCTTTCGAGGTAAAGGCCAAGTATCCCCAGAAGAGGTTCCGCAGTCTGGGCATCCCCACCTGGTTCTATGGGCACGAGCCTGCAACCCCCTTCGCCACACATATCGCAAAATACTTTCTCAACAGCATAAGGGAAGACACCCTGCTCACAATAGCCAAGGGCGGTATCATCTACACCCCGGGATCGGCAGGCACCCTTCAGGAAATCTTCCAGGATGCGGCCCAGAACCACTACAAGACGGTGGGCGTCTCCAGTCCCATGGTGTTCCTGGGAGTAGACTTCTTCTCCAGGGAAGTCCCCGTTTATCCTTTGCTCCAGACACTTATGGAAAACGGCCGCTACAAGGACCTGCTGCTAACGATAACAGACAGCCCCGAGGAAGCGGTAGAAGCAATAGAAGCTTTCAAATAAAAAAAGGCCCCCGGTTAACCGGAGGCCTTTTTTGTCGTATGGCTGAGGCCGTTACTTCTTGTAGAAGTCTATGACCTCGGCTCCTGATGTTGTGCTTGCGCCGGAGATGGTGCAGCCTGTGAAGTCGATCGTCATCACGTAGAATGCGCCTTCTTCCAGGACAACGCCTTCCTTGAGGTAAACGTTACCGGCGTCGCCTCTGGTGAGGTCGAGCAGTTCTGCAGCGCGTGCAGTGAGGGTGTGGGCCGCACTGGCCTCGCCGCCCCAGCCGTCCTGGTAGAAGTACTTGACGTTCATGGCCTCGGTCTGCCAGCGGCCGTATGCCTTGTCGCTGCCTGCGGGAACCGCATAACCGGATACCTGGAAGATGCCGGGCTTCACCTGGGCCATCTGCAGGCCGCCGGTGCCGGGCCAGTCGATTACGCCGGGCCATGCCTTAACAGGACCGTTCTGGTATACGAAAGCAACGGTGCCACCCATGAAGTAGCAGCCGCCGCCCTCCAGATTTACGTTGTTGCCCTCGGCGTCTACCCTCCAGAACCTTGCGAACTCGACGTTCTTCTTGGCGGCGTCAAGGTGCAGCTCTACGGCGTAGTTGCCGTCCACTGCGTTGAACTTGCCGTCTGCGGTGAGGAAGTCGGGATCGGGGATGAAGCCGTTGATGCCCACGTCTCCGGTTACGGAGAGAGCGTCACCCTGCTTGAGAGGGATGAGGCCCACTTTGTACACGTCGCCCGCGCCCTTGGCCTTTACGCCGTTGACGCTGATGCTCAGGCCCTCGGTAAGCTTGACGGCCTTGATATTGAGCACTGCGGCATCTGCGCCGCCGGTAACGTCGATGGTGAAGCGGTAACCCATTCCTTCCTCGAGCTGCTTGCCGGATGCGGCCTCGATGTTGCCGGTACCGGTCACGTTGAACAGGCCCGTCTCGTCGTTAACCGCGGCGTAGGAGCCGAATTCACCGCCCCAGCCCTTCTGGTGGAAGAACTTGATGGAGAATCCGCTGCCAAGCTGGGTGCCGTATACCAGGGAGAACTGGTGTATGCCGGGAGCTACCTGGGCGAGGCAGTATGCGCCGTCCGTGGTGTTCCAGCTGGGGCCGATTCCGGGCTTGCCGAAGTTGCCGCCTATGCACCAGATTGCCTGTGCGTTGGTGCCGCCCATGGTGGCGAGATCGTTCTCGTTCTCCATTGCCTCTACCTCGATCCACTTCTTGTCAAAGAGGACGCGGAGTTTGTACAGGCCGGAGATGGCCTTGAAGGTAACCACGCCGTCGTTGCTCACGTTGAAGAAGTCGTAGTCCAGATCCCAGCTGCCCACGGTGGGGATGTTGGGGAATATCAGAGGAGTGTCGGGAACAAGGTTGAAGACGCCGGTGCTGTTGCTCTCGGACAGGTCTATGGTGTCCTTGCCAAGAGGAGAAGCGGTAAGCTCCCAGAGGTCGACTTCTATTGTGTACACGCCTGCAGCGCCCATCTTGAAGGGGATGGGGGTGTCGGAGACGTTGATGGCGGAGCCGCTCCAGCCAAGGGTGATGACCTCGCCGCGGTCGTTAACCACGGGAGTGCGGAGGACGCTGGATGCATTTGCCGGGAATGAGCCGGTAACGGAATACTTGAAGTTGCCCACCTTGGGGAACTCGATGTCCTTGCCGCCGATGTTGAGGTAGAGCTTGTCGAAGTTGGGGCGCTTGATGTCTACGTCCTTGTTCACTGTGGTGATGCCGAGGCCGGTGTTCTGCGCGGTGAAGCGCAGGGTGGCGGTGCCGTCCGGTATCTTGGCGAAGAGAGGCACGCTGATGGCGTCCTCGTACACTCCGTACTCTTTGGTACGTATGGTCTTGGTCTCTACGACGGACTCGTCGAAAAGAAGCTCGACCTTGAGGGTGGAGAGCGTGAACTCGGCGTCAGTGAGGTTTACGGCAAAGGCGATGTTGCCGCCCATATAGGCCAGCTCATCGCAGGACTGGACCGTCACTTCGGGGCCCTTGTCCGTGAATTTCATCTGCCGCACTTCGGGCTGGCAGGCTGCCAGGGCCAGAAGCGTGAGTGAAGCCAATATTGTAAATCGTTTCATTGTGATACTGTTTTAATCCTTCCAAAGTGCTGATACTACGCTGTTTGCGGGAATGTTAACGTGGACCGAATGGGCATCTGACACAAACACCAGCTGTCTTTCTTCGCTTCCTTCGTTAAGGGCGAGGATGCCGTAAGAGCCGTCCGGGTTGCGGAATGCCAGGTAGCTGAGTTTGGCAACCGTATAGCCCGAGGTGCCGATGCGCACTGCGCCGGGGCGGATGCATACCGACGGGTGGGCCACATCGTACCAGTGGGACAGGCGCTGGGTGGATGCGTAGCTGTAGTTGTCGTGCGAAATCTGCAGCGCGCCGTAGCAGGTGCTGCAGCCGCCGGGACGGTACGGCTTGCGCTCGTCGTCGAGCATCATGTTCCACAGGGTTATGCCCTTGCCGTAGCGGGTCAGGGTTCCGAACACTATCTGGCTCATGTCTTCCCGCAGCTGTCCGCCGAATCCGTGTCCGTCGTAGTTCCAGGTGCCGATAGATGCTTCTGTGAACCAGATGCCCTTGTCGGGAGCTGCCGAGTGGATCTTGTCCAGCTCGGTGACGGAGCCGCCGTAGTTGTGCCAGGCGCTTCCCGATGTGTACTGGGAGGCCTCGGCGTCGGCGAAGATGTTGAGCGGATAGTTCATCTGCGATCCCTGTCCGTCGTAGTTGTAGTTATGGTCGAACAGGAGGATCTGGGTCTTGAGCCCGGCGGCCTTGAATGCCGGTCCGATGACCTTCAGGAAGTCTCTCTGGTCTTCCCAGGGCATGTAGAGCGACATGGAGTTGCCGTGGTTGAGCGGTTCGTTCTGCAGGGTGACGGCCAGCACCTTGTAGCCCCTCTGCTCCATTGCCTGCACCCATTTCACGAAATAGGTGCCGTAGTCGGAGTAGTATTTGGGATTCAGGCGGCCGGACGTCCACTTGTTGTACGAGTTACCCTTTCCGTCCACGTCCATCTTCATCCATCTGGGGGAGCTCCACGGCGAGCCGATTATCTGCACGTCGGGGTTGATGCTGTATATCTCGTCCAGGATGGGGAAGAGGTATTCAACGTCAAGCCTGTGGATGCCGAAGTGCTCCATGCCGGCGGAGTCGCACCAGGTGAACTCGTCCATCGAGAAGTCGGAGCCGCCTATGCACACCCTGATGAGCGAGCTGCCTGCGCCCTCGGTAGGGCTGAAGAGCTCCTTGAGGATGCGGGTGCGGTCTTCCGCAGACATCTTGAGGAGGTTGTAGCACGAAGCCTGGGTGACAGCGAGGCCGAAACCGTCGATGGTCTGGTACGTGTCGTCGGTGAAGTTCACCACGTACGGGGACATCGAGTTCTTCTTGCCGAATTTTACAGTGGACTTGGCGAAGTCCCGGCTCTTGTCGAACGTGGTGGTCCAGATTGTGGCGTCGCCTGTCTCTTCTGTGGGGGTGGGAACGTCCGGAGTGTCCGGAACGTCGGGTCCGGGCGTGGGGTTCTTCTCCTCGCAGGAACAGCAGGCGAGCATCGTCGCAAACAGGAGTAGTGTCAGCTTTTTCATACTTTAGTAACCGAGGTTCTGCTCAAGGCTTGAGTTGTTCTCAAGGGCGGTGGTGGGGATGGGGAGAAGGATGGTGTTCTCGTCCAGAGGTGTCCTTCTCTGCCAGTAGCTGTCCTTGGCCAGTTCCGCCGAGTTGTGCACGTCGATTATACGGTCGTGGCGGGCGAGGTCGAAGAAGCGGAAGCCCTCGAATGCAAGCTCCAGGCGGCGCTCTTTGAGGATGATGTCAATTGCCTCGCCTTCGCTTGAAGGGGCGGAAACGCTCTTGAGTCCTACCCTGGAACGTACGCGGTTCACATACTGGATTGCGTCGGCAATCTTGCCCGTGCAGGCCAGAGCCTCAGCGTGCAGCAGGTAGATTTCCGCGAGACGCATCAAGATAATGCTGCTGGCGTTGGTGCGAACCTTGTGCATAAAGGCGTAGTTGTCTGAAGGATAGTAGTTTGACCATCCGCAGGTGTCCCAGACTACACTGGTGTTGAGCCTCACTTCGTCTCCTTCTGCCTGATATGCTGCGATAAGGTCGCGGGAAGGAGTGGTCCACTTTGCCCATGAATAGCTGTCGTCGGGATTGTAGGCGTTGCGGTGGTACATCATGTATACCCAGTTGCCGGAAGAACGGGACCACTGCACCTCGAAGATGGACTCCTTGGAGTTGCGGTAGGCGTCGGTATCGTCGTAGCCCCAGAGGTCGTCGTAGTTCTTCTCGAGCTCGAAGCCCATTGCCTCTATCTCGCTGCAGTACTGGGCCACTTTGTTCCAGT
>JAGCCD010000046.1 GCA_017651785.1 Bacteroidales bacterium | reverse complement strand
GGGAAAGACACTCCGGGGTGACGCCCGCAGAGGGCGAACATCGCCTCACGCTCCGCAGAACCGGTGTCGGCCTGGATCATGCGGGTGACGCCTGCGGCCACTGCGCGCTCAACCGCGGCATCCTCTGAGCCGGCAAAGGCTTCGTCCGTAAGGTGCGTATGAGTGTCTACGAATTCCATAGCTCACAAAGTTAAGAATAATTTGTGTTGATGCTGCACCTTCCAAGCAAATCGGTTACTATGAAACCGTCGCTCTCCAGAAGGCACAGGGCGGCGCTCACGCTGCCCCAGTCGAGCCCCAGGTCGCTGCATATCTGCTCGGCGTCTATTCCTCTGTGCGCCCGAATCTGCAGGGCGATGTCCGTGAGGCGGGCGACTGTCTGGGCGTCAGCGTTCCGATAGCAGGCGCCCAGGCTCTCCTCCAGCGCCGGCCCCCTGGAACGCGCGACGCTGCCCAGCCCGAGCTGCCGCGGGAGTGCCCCGGCATCCGTTACGGGCTCTGCTATCTTTTCCATTATCAAGCGGTTGCATCCGGCGGAGCGGACGTCGTCTATCCTTCCGGGGAGGGCGAATACCTCGCGGCCGTAGCTGGCGGCGAGCCTTGCGGTCATAGTGCCTCCGCCTTTGGCTTTCGATTCCGTGAGGATGGTTGCGCGCGAGATTCCCGCTATGATGCGGTTGCGCCGCAGGAAATTGAAGGCCACCGGATCCGTGTCCGGCGGAAAGTCTGTCACGATGGCGCACCCGGGAGTGTCTGCCAGCCTGTCCGCAAGCGCGGCGTGGCGCCGCGGGTAAATATTGTCGATCCCCACAGGAATGACGGCTACAGTGGGAAGTCCGGCCTCCAGCGCAGCCATATGGGCGGTGACGTCCACGCCCATCGCGAAGCCGCTTACCACCGTGGGACGCTTTGCGCTGCGCCCCATCGCCCCCACGAGCCTGGAAGTCCATTCCCGGCCGTACGGAGAGATGTCCCGTGTGCCTACCACGGAAACGTATTCCTTCTTTTTGCTGAAGACTTCCTGCGGAGGAGAACTTCCGCGGAAATACAGGCCGGCGGGCGCGTCCTCACACTCGGCGAGCAGTGGCGGGTAGCCCTGCGACCCCAGGGGCACGAACGTGCAGCCCAGGGAGCGCAGGCGCTCAAGCTCGGCCGAGGCGTCGTCGAGCGCGCCCTGGCATATCTGAGACCTGAATTTGCTGAATGGGCCGAAGGCCTCGTCGAGTGCCTGCGGCGTCTGGCTGAATACGGCTCCGGCGGAGCCGAAACGGGCGATGAGCGCCCGTGCGTGCGATGGCTTGTAACCGAATATGCGGTTCAGCGCCAGCGAGCAGAGAATTTCATAGTCTGTCCGGTTCATAAGTTTTAAGTTTAGTCCGGACAAATATAACCTAATAAGCTATTATTTCCAAACCAACGCTGCTTAACTCATACTGCTATCAAAAGGTTTGCAAGGTTATATTTGTCCATATAATATCTTATTAATTCTCTTCGAACTAATTACCTTAACGCTTCCAACCTTGCCTCGTAGCCTTTTCTTTCAAGCTCGTCCTCAGTTGCGTTAATGAGGACAGGGAGGTATTTCTTCTCAAGTTTGGTGTTCTTCTCCCTTCTTGCGATGAGGACGCAGTTGCGAGCGGCGGAGTAGTCTGAAGGATTGACTTTGAGTGACTTCTCGTACCACTTGAGCGCCTTCTTTGGAGCGCCCTTGCAGACCAGATAGTAGGCGCCCAGGTTGTTTATGAAATCGGTGTTCTTGGGGTAGAGCTTGTTCATCTTCTCTGACAAGGTGCGGAACACCTCGTAGCTGTCCGGAGTGCCGTTGCGGTATAAAGTGAAGCAGTACTCCTGCACCGCCTGGATGAAGGTGTCTTCTGTTGCCTGCTCGCCGTAGTGGGTCCACGAAGGGTGCTTTGCGGCGTTGTATTCGATCATCTTGACAATCTCTCCGCCGGCCAGCTCGGGGCTTTCCTTTTCATATAAAATAAGGGAGCTTATCTTGTCTACGCGCCAGGCCAGCTCGGACGGCTCAAGGGCTATTGCCCGGTCGATCGCCTTCTGGGACAGCGCAAACAGGGAATCTACGAAAAAGTTCTCCTCAAAGTACCCCACATCCCGGCCGGTACTGTCCTTAAGGGATATCACCGGATCGGCGCCAAGGTATTTGGTCTGGTTTTTCGCCACTACTTCCGTCCTCTTTGACTTGTTGAAATAGTAGTGGAACCGGCCCTCGAGCATGGCGGTATTGTCCGGCTCTGAGGCCTCCCAGCGGTCAAGTATGGTTTCTACGCCCACTCCGGAGTAGCCCACCATGCGTGTCTGACGGTCGTACTGTGCCTTGAAATCCTGTGCGCCGCAGAGGGCGGATATGAGCAGCGCTGCTGCTAAAGCTATGCGTTTCATACGTCTTTCAGTATTCTTCTGCCCGGGGGAAGGAGGTTGTTGCAACGCTTCCCGAGGTTCTTCACCATGCCGAGCGGGTGCCCCTTGTACGTTATGACATTGTATCCCAAAGGGGCCTGAGGGAGGACAATGGTGTCGCGGTGGAGGAAGCGCAGGGCCGTGTCAAGGTCCACTTCCGCCTCCGGGAATGCGGTTCTGTCAAAATCGATGCCGAGAACGGCGTCGGGGTGGGGGATGAACTCCCGCCCTTTCTGCACCGGGGCAGGGGTACCGCTGCGAAGGGGCCGGAGTGGGGAAGCGTCAAAGCGCTTTGCACGTGCCTGGAGAGCCGTTTTAACCAACATGCCGCCCCATTGGCCTTCTCCGGGCACCTCTCCCGCTTTGAGCAGGGAGCCGCAGGATGTGAGGCGGACGCCGTATGCGGAGAACTCGTCCAGAGGCGGAATGATGTCTCCGCCCAGCTCACGGGAGGCCCAGAGCAGATTGGAATCGTTCTCGGCATCCTCGTAGGTGCAGGTGGAATAGATGAGCACACCGCCCTCGCGAAGGGCTGGCCACACATCGCCAAGGATGCGCTTCTGCCTTGCTGCACAAATGGTTACGAGCTCGGGAGACCATTCCTCTACGGCGCGGGGATCTTTCCTGAACATTCCCTCGCCGCTGCAGGGCACGTCGGCAATTATTACATCGAACGCTCCCGGCATGCTGCGTCCTATTACGGCAGGATCTACGCTGGTGACCGTTACTGCGGGGTCTCCCCAAAGGGCTACATTGTCCAGCAAAACGGCTGCGCGTGCTTTCATTACCTCGTTGGCAACGAGGGTGAAGTCGTTTCCGAACCTCTCCCGCAGGGAGGCGGCTGCGTCTGTGGTTTTGCCTCCGGGGGCGGCGCACAGGTCAAGCACGCGCACGCCCGGGCCGAAGAGGTCCAAAGCCTTGCGAAGCAGATGCCCTACGAACATTGCCGACGAGTCCTGTACATAGTAGCATCCGGCGTGCAGCAGTGGGTCGAGGATGAACTGCGGGCGCTCCGCCAGTATGCGGCCGTAGGGGCTCCAGGGCACAGGTGCGCCGTCGGGCCCGTCAAGGCCTTTGAAGGGGTTGAGGCGTATGGAAACGGAGGCTGGGTCCATCAGCCAAGGTCGGAAGGGAAGCCCTCGGGGCGCTCGCCGCGGGAGACTGCCACAAGACCGTCTACTATCTTGTCCATGGCCTCTTTTATCTTGCCGCCAAGCAGGGCCTTCATCATGAGGTTGAGGTCTGCGTCGGCCACAAGGAAGAACTCGGTGCCGCCTTCTGCGGGCTCGAAAAATGCGGATATGCAGAAATGGAAGGGGGCATCGTCGTCTTCTATGCGGATGAGGGAATAGGGCCTGCGCTCGGTTACCTTAACCGCTATCGTGAAGCCCTGTACGGTGGCTTTTATGGTGTCGTAGTCTGCCTCCACGCTGTCCCGGTACTTTGCGGGAATGTTCTGCGTGAGGTTCCTCATATCGGTAAAACCCATATAGAGCTGCTCCGGTGGAAGTGCCACCAGGCCGTGCTTGCTTTCGTAGTGTGCCGCCATCTCGTTTATTTTTTATACATTTGCAAATATACAAAAATATCGATGCACAAGATATATTTCGAGAAACGCTGCATTATCATCTGCGACCCTTCGGACCAGGCTCTCGCAGACCCCAACTCCATAGAGTTTCACAGCGGCAACAAGCTTGACCTGCACACTCTGGTGACTATGTTCAAGGCATCC
>JAGCCD010000045.1 GCA_017651785.1 Bacteroidales bacterium | reverse complement strand
GCGCTCGCGCGGGTCGTGTACCTTTATTATTGAGAGGTCGTGGCGGCCGGCGGCCACTTTGAGGGCGTCCTCGTAGCGGGGCGCGCCGTTCCCGTCAACGTCTATCATGTCGCTGAGTATGAACGCAGTGCACTTTTTCTTGATGGCATTGGTCAGAAACCTCAGGGCTTCCCCGATGTCTGTTCCGTCGCTTGTGGGCTGGAGCTGCAGCATCTCCCGGATGATGTGGAGCAGGTGGCTGCGTCCCTTTCCTGGGGGGATGAATTTCTCTACGTGGTCCGAGAAGAAGAGGGCCCCCACCGTGTCGTTGTTCAGGATGGCGGAGAAACTCAGCACGGCGGCTATCTCTGCAAGCATTTCGCGCTTGGTCTGCCCCTGCGTGCCGAAGAGTCCCGAGCGGCTCACGTCTACAAGAAGCACCACCGTGAGCTCTCTCTCTTCCTCGAACACCTTTACGTAAGGGGCTCTGAGCCTGGCCGTTACGTTCCAGTCCATCGAGCGCACGTCATCTCCCCAGCGGTACTCCCGCACCTCACTGAACGCCATACCGCGTCCCTTGAAGGCCGAATGGTATTCGCCGGCGAATATCTGGTGCGACAGAGCCTTGGTCTTTATCTCTATCTTCCGGACTTTCTTAAGTAGTTCTTCAGTTGTCATATATCTTGCTGGCAGCCTTTGCGGTTTTTGTCCCGAAGGGGCATTTCGTAAGGGCCAAGCCCCTTCGGAACAAAAACCGTCACCGGCTGCATACCGTTATGCTCTGGTGTTCTTTTGTCATTTCGAGCGAAGCGAAGCGGAGTCGAGAAATCTCTTTTAAGGAACGATAACGGCATTGATCACCTTCTCTATTATCTGCTCGGGGGTGACGTTCTCTGCCTCCGCCTCGTATGTGAGGCCGATGCGGTGGCGCAGGACCTCGTAGCACACGGCGCGCACGTCCTCGGGAATCACGTAGCCGCGGCGCTTTATGAAGGCGTATGCCTTTGCGGCGAGGCTGAGTGATATGCTGGCACGGGGCGATGCGCCGTATGCGATTATGTTCTGCAGGTCCTTAAGACCATATTCCGCAGGGGTACGGGTGGCGAAGACGATGTCTACTATGTAGCGCTCTATCTTCTCGTCCATATAAACCTCGCGCACGGTCTTGCGGGCTTTGATTATGTCTTCCGGGGATACTACCTGGTTTGGAGTGGGGAAGGCGCCGCTGTTGTTCATCCTCACTATGAGCTTCTCTTCCTCTTTCTTGGGATAGTCTACGAGTGCCTTGAGCATGAATCGGTCTACCTGGGCCTCGGGGAGGGGATAGGTGCCTTCCTGCTCTACGGGGTTCTGGGTGGCCATTACAAGGAAGGGCTCGGGGAGGTCGTATGTGCTGTCTCCCAGGGTGACCTGCCTTTCCTGCATGGCTTCCAGCAGCGCCGACTGCACTTTGGCGGGGGCGCGGTTTATTTCGTCGGCCAGCACGAAGTTGGCGAAGACGGGACCCTTGTGCACCTCGAACTCCTCTTTCTTCTGGGAGTAGATGAGTGTGCCGGTCACGTCTGCGGGGAGCAGGTCGGGGGTGAACTGGATGCGGCTGAATTTGCCTCCTACGGCTTTGGATAAAGTGCTGATCGCCAATGTTTTTGCAAGGCCCGGCATGCCCTCCAGCAGGATGTGGCCGTCTGCCAGCAGTGCTATCATCAGGTTTTCTACGAGATGTTTCTGGCCCACTATGACCTTGCCCATCTCAAGGCTCAGAATGTCAACGAATCCGCTCTCTTTCTGTATGCGGTCGTTGAGTTCCTTGATGTTTACGCTTTCCATTTTTTGCAGTTAGTTTCGTGCATTGTGCGCGAAACTAACTGCAAAAAATATGCCCGGCAGCTACTCCCGCTCCATCTCGCGGCGGAGGTCCTTTTCGCGGATGGTGGCGCGCTTGTCGTACTCTTTTTTACCCCGGGCAAGGGCGATGTGGAGTTTGGCGTATCCGTTCTCTGAGATGTAGGCTCGTACGGCCACGATGGTGAGGCCCTTGTTCTTTACGGACTGCTCCAGGTGACGGAGTTCCCGCCGGGTAAGCAGGAGCTTGCGGTCCCTTGCGGGCTCGTGGCTGCCCCATTTTGAGGCCCAGAAATACGTGGCGATGTTCATTCCGCGAACGTACAGCTCGTGGCCGGAAAAATAGCACCAGGCGTCCTGCAGCGAGGCTTTTCCCGCGCGCAGGGACTTTATTTCAGTGCCAACCAGCACTATGCCGGCGTCGTACTGCTCGAGGAACTCGTAGTCGAACGACGCCCGCTTGTTGCTGATCTGGATGCGGTGCTGCTTTTCCTTCTTTGCGCTCATAGGCCGAATGCCTTTTTGATGTCTGACACTCTGTCAAGAAGCTCCCAGCCGAAGAACTGCACCAGCTTGCGCTCACCGCATACGGTGACATAATCCTTATATGGCTTGCGGCCCACGTGCCCGTATGCGGCGGTGGGGGAGAAGATGGGGTTCTTGAGCCCGAAACGGCGCACTATCGCGGCGGGACGCAGGTCGAAGAGCTCTCCAACCTTTGATGCTATGAAGGCGTCTCCTCCGTCCACGTGCGCGCTGCCGTAGGTCTCTACGAAAATGCTCACGGGCTTTGCCACTCCGATTGCGTAGGCAATCTGCACGAGGCATTCGTCGCACACTCCGGCGGCGACGAGGTTCTTGGCGATGTGCCTGGCCGCGTACGCGCCGCTGCGGTCTACCTTAGAAGAGTCTTTGCCCGAGAAAGCTCCGCCGCCGTGCGCTCCGCGGCCGCCGTAGGTGTCTACCACAATCTTGCGTCCGGTAAGTCCGGTGTCTCCGGCGGGGCCGCCGATGACGAACTTGCCCGTGGGGTTAACGTGCAGTATCCAGTCTCCCTTGAAGAGCGACGCTGTCTTCTCCGGAAGTGAAGCTATGAGCCTGGGTATTACGATGTTGCGTACATCTTCCTCAATGCGCTGATGCATTGCCCCGTCTGTGCCGAAGTCGTCGTGCTGGGTGCTCAGGACGATGGTGTGAACGCGCACCGGATGATGGTGGCTGGAGAATTCTACGGTGAACTGGGCCTTTGCGTCGGGCCTCAGGTAAGGCATGAGGGCGGGCTCGTTGTGCCTTATGTCCGCAAGGATCTGGAGCATCCTGTGGGAAAGGCTGAGGGCCAGGGGCATATAGTCCTCGGTGTCGCGGCAGGCGTAGCCGAACATCATGCCCTGGTCTCCGGCGCCCTGCTCGTCCTCGGTTGCCCTAACCACGCCGCGGTTGATGTCTGCGCTCTGCTCGTGGATGGTGCTGATGATGCCGCAGGACGATGCGTCAAAGCCGTATTCCGCCTTGGTGTAGCCTATGCGCGCGATGGTGCGGCGCACTACGGCGTGAATGTCTACGTATGCGTTGTCTGAACGGACCTCTCCGCCCACCACGACAAGGCCGGCGGTGCAGAAAGTTTCGCACGCTACTTTAGATTCG
>JAGCCD010000044.1 GCA_017651785.1 Bacteroidales bacterium | reverse complement strand
ATCACTGCGTTGAGCTCGGGGCTCAGGCGGGAACGGTTGCCAAGGACGATGAAATGGATGCCGTTGTCCAGGAAGGTCTTGAGCTCGTTTTTCATGCAGCGCATCATCAGCTCCATCAGGCCCGTAACCTCAGCCTGGGGGCGGTCCCAGTTCTCCTCGGAAAAGGCGTAAAAAGAGATGTATTCTATGCCCCATTCCACGCTGGCCTCGGTTATTGCACGAACGCTTTCTACGCCCTCGAAATGGCCTTGTATGCGCTCCAGGCCGCGCTGTTTGGCCCAGCGGCCGTTGCCGTCCATTATAAAGGAAACGTGGCGGGGAATCTTTGCCGGTCTGTCCATTCTTATCTGTTGTTGCGGACGTCGCTCCCCCAGTGCAGGCGGGAGCGGAGCGCCTCTATGAAACTGGCGCCCTGCAGCACAACGCGGCCGTGCGCTCCGGGAACGGCGCTCACGGACAGGCGGGAGTCTGCAGGAAGCGTGAAGTATCGGTTGTCTGCCGTAAGGCGTACGACGGATTCGCGGGAGTGGAAAGAAACTTCCAGGCGCGAGGAGTCCGGTATTATGAGCGGGCGGACGTTCAGGTTATGGGGCGAAACGGGGGCCAGGACCATTACCTGCGAATCGGGCAGGCAGATGGGGCCGCCCACGCTGAGAGAATATGCCGTGGAGCCCGACGAGGTGGCGACTATGAGGCCGTCGGCCCAGTATGTGGGAAGGGGCATTCCGTCTATGCTGACGTCTATGCCGAGCATGGCGGGGCCATCGCGCATTACACATATCTCGTTGAGGGCGATGCAGGGGCCGTCCGCGAGGCACCAGCCCTCCGCCTTTACCATGCCGCGGCGCTGAACGCTGTATGCCCCGGTGCTCAGGGCGGGGACTATGTCTTCCGGTTTGTTCTCCGACAGGAAGCCCAGGCGGCCGAAGTTTACGCCCAGCACGGGCAGGCCGGCCTTGAGGGCCATACTTGCGGCGGAAAGATAGGTGCCGTCTCCTCCGAAGCTGAGGAGCATATCGGTATCAGGGAGGATATCGCGCTCTGAGCCTGCGGGATACACGTCAAAACCGGCGGCACCCAGGTCTGCGAGGAGGCCCAGCACTCCGGGGTGGAGCTGCAGTGCGGAGTCCTTCAAAAAATAAGCAAGTTTCATATCAGACTTCAAATTTAACACAATTATTTATATTTTTGCACTCTATGACAAGATTAAGCGTCAACATCAATAAAATCGCCACCATCCGCAATGCGCGTGGCGGCAACATGCCGGACGTGTTCAAGGCCGCCCTTGACTGCGAGCGTTTCGGCGCCCAGGGAATAACCGTCCACCCCCGTCCGGACGAGCGTCACATCCGCTACTCGGACGTACGTCAGATCCGCCCCGCGGTAGGCGTGGAATTCAACATAGAAGGCAACCCCATTCCGTCCTTCTGCTCTCTGGTAGAAGAGGTGCGCCCGGACCAGGTAACCCTTGTCCCGGACGCCCCTGATGCAATAACCTCCAACGCCGGATGGAACACCCTGAAAAACAAGGAGTTCCTCTCCGGTATGTGCGCCCGTTTCAAGGCCCTCGGAATACGCGTTTCGCTGTTCGTGGATCCGGACCCAGCAATGGTGGAAGGAGCCGCCGCCTGCGGTGCCGACAGGGTAGAGCTTTACACCGCCGCATATGCGGAGAATTACCCCCTCAGCCCTGAGGCCGCAATTGCGACTTACCTGGCTGCCGCCAAGGCCGCCCGAGCCGCCGGCCTCGGCCTCAACGCCGGTCACGACCTGAACCTTCAGAACCTGGCTTTCTTCGTCCGCACCATCCCCTGGACAGACGAGGTTTCCATAGGCCACGCCCTCATCTGCGACGCCCTATATATGGGTTTGGAGCAAACGATAGGGGCATATCTGGCAGAGTTAAAAAAATAATGGTTATATTTGCAGATTGCAACACAAGAAAACAAACAGATAAGATGAAAAAGACTCTCAACGGCGTTTTCGCCACCGCTATCGCACTTGCACTCATGACAGCCATCACCTCCGGCTGCAACACCACTCCCGCTCCCGCCGGCGCAAAGTCGGCAGACAGCACCGTTGCCGCCGGAACCATCGTCTACTTCAACCTGGACAGGATACTTGAAGAGTACGACATGGCCAACGACCTGCGCAGCGTGGCAGAAACCCGCATCAACTCCATCAACCAGGAGGTTAACCGCCGCGGCAGCAAGCTTGAGAAGGACATCAAGACCTTCCAGGACAAGATCAACAAGGGCCTCATGACCCAGTCCGTGGCAGAGGTTCAGAACCGCAAGCTCATGGAGCAGCAGAACAGCTTCCAGCAGTACGCCGCACAGAAGCAGCAGGAAATTGCCGAGGAGCAGGCCGTCATGATGAACCAGATCGCAGACGCAATCAAGACCTTCATCGACGCCTTCAACGCAGAGAAGGGCTACGCCATGATCCTCACCACCCAGGGCGACATCCTTCCCGCTCCGGTAGTGGTGGCCGATCCCGCGCTTGACATCACCGACGAGGTTCTCGCCGGCCTCAACGCCGAGTACGTAAAGACCAAGGCAGAGAACAAAGAGTAATTCCCCAGCGCCTTGAGGATCGCAATCCTTTCCTGCTTCTATCCCTTCAGGGGAGGCGTAGCCCAGTTCAACGCAAGCATGCTTGCCGAGCTGGGCCGCGGGCATTCCGTAAAGGCGTTCAATTTCACAACCCAGTACCCCTCGGTGCTGTTTCCCGGCAAAACCCAGTTCGTTGGCCCGGAAGACAGCGCAACTCCGGTGGAGTCGCAGAGGGT
>JAGCCD010000043.1 GCA_017651785.1 Bacteroidales bacterium | reverse complement strand
GGTGCTCGTAGTTGGACTTGACGTTGATGCCCTTGGATGCCACGTAAACGGTGTGCTGACCGTTCTCACGCGCGAAGGCGAGGGCTGCCGCGAGGCTGTCCTCGGGGAAGGAGCGGGTGGAGTCGAAGTAATAACGTCCGGTCTCCGGATCCCTCCAGCCGCCTACCAGGTTGTTGTGGGCGCGGGCGTGCTTTACCACGCCCTTGATGCTCTTCTTGTCGAAGCTGTTCTGGGTATCCTTATAGGAAACCATGAGGCCCTCTTTGGGCTGACGCAGGGTGTTAAGGTCCAGCGTGAAGCCGTCGGGGAACATTTCTCCCATGGCCCAGATGGCGTTGTAGAGCTCTTTGTCCGTGAGTTTGGGCTGCGCGGACGCGGCGATTCCGAGCCCCAGAAGGAGGGCTGCGATAAAGAACAGTTTACGCATGGCGGTAATTATACGCGCTGGCCGTATGAGCGGTCTGCAGTGTTGACGGTGATCTTTTCTCCGGTCTCTATGAAGAGGGGCACCATGATGCGGGCGCCTGTCTCAAGAGTGACTTCCTTGAGGGCCGATGAGGAGGCGGTGTTGCCCTTTACGGCGGGCTCGCTGTAGGTAACCTCGAGGGTTACGTAGGTGGGGAGCTCGCAGGTGAGGCACCTTTCCTCGTCTCCGGTGACGAACATCATCTCTACGTGCTGGCCTTCTTTCATGAGGTCTGCATTCTCTACGGCCTCGTGGGGGAGGGTGATCTGCTCGTAGGTCTCTTCGTGCATGAAGTTGAAGGACTCGCCGTCGTCGTACAGGAACTGGTAGGGCCTGCGCTCCACCTCGATGGTTTCTATCTTTGCGCCGGCGGTAAAGGTGTTCTCAAGGATGCGGCCGTTCTCCAGGTTGCGGAGTTTGGTTTTCACGAAAGCGGGGCCCTTGCCGGGCTTGACGTGCTGGAACCATACGATTACGCAGGGTTTGTCGTTGAACTTGAGGTAAAGACCGTTCTTGAAATCTGCTGTTGTTGCCATATGCTTAATATTAGTTTAACTTGCGAATATAATTATTAGCGGTGATTATTGCAAATTTTCAATCCCTTGCGCCACATCTTCGAGCAGCCAGCGGGGGGTTGAAGTGGCGCCGCACACGCCTGCGGACGAGGCTCCCTCGAACCAGGAAGCCTGCAGCTGCGAGGCCGAGCCGATCTGGTGCGAGCGGGGATTTACGCTGCGGCAAAGCTCGAACAGGACCCTTCCGTTGGAACTTGACGCGCCGGAGACGAACACCACAACGTCGTGCGACCGGGCGAAGGCGGAAAGCTTGCGGTGTCTGCCCTCCACCTGCGCGCAGATGGTTTTGTGTACCGTGACGGGGCCGCTTGCCATCTGGCGGACCGAGTTGCCGAGGCGGGTGTATTCACTCGGGCTCTTTGTGGTCTGGGAGAACAGCTCCAGCGGCTCCGAGAGATCAAGGCGCCCGTCCGATACGGCCTGCCGAAGCTGCCCTTCGTCTTCTACCACAAGGGCGCGGCCGCCGGTCTGCCCCACGAGGCCCAGCACCTCCGGATGTCCTATCTTTCCGAAAATTACCACGTTGGAGCGTTCAGACGCCTCCCTTACCTGCTTTTGCAGGCGGAGTACCACGGGGCAGGTGCAGTCTGAAATTCCGAGCGACAGGGAATGTAGCTTACGGTAAGTTGACGGCGGTTCCCCGTGCGCCCGGATGAGGACGGTGTCTGCGGGACCCAGGGCGTCCAGCCCCTCCGGGCCGACGGTGCGGAGGCCCTTTGCCGCGAGGCGCCCGAGTTCTTCTTCGTTATGCACGATTGCGCCGAGCGAATACAGGGACGCGCCCTCCGAGAGCAGCTTTTCAGCTGTCTGGATAGCGCGTATCACTCCGCCGCAAAAGCCGGAATCGGGGTCTATCTCTACCGTCATAGGATGCCGAACTTGCCCTGGATGACGCCCTGTACCCAAGCCAGTTCTTCCTCGAAGGACATATCTGAGTTGTCCAGCTCGAAGGCGTCGTCCGCGCGGCGCAGGGGGTTTGTCTCCCGGTGCGAGTCTATGTAGTCGCGCTCGCGGAGGTTCTGTACCACCTCTTCCAGAAGGGGAGTTTCTCCTTTGGCCACCATTTCCTCGTAGCGCCTTCTGGCGCGGACTTCTTCAGACGCTGTCATGAAGACCTTGAGCTGGGCCTCGGGGAACACGGCGGTGCCTATGTCGCGGCCGTCCATCACTATGCGTCCGCGGCGGCCGTACTCGCGCAGCTGGCTGTCTACCCAGGCCCTTACGTAGGGTACCGCGGCGATGTTGCTCACCTGCGAGCTAACCTCCATTGAGCGGATCTCGGGCTCTATGCAGCGGGGGCCCATCATCAGGCGGCCGTCTTCTGCGAAACTGAGCACCAGGCCGGCCAGGGCCTCCTCGAGCGCGGGGTTTACCTTCCCGAGGCGGCTTATGAGGCCCTCCTCCTGCGCGAAGAGCGTGACTCCTCGGTAAAGGGCGCCGGAATCAAGATACAGGAACCCGAACTTGCGGGCGATCTTTTTGGCAAGAGAGCTCTTGCCGGTAGAGGAATAGCCGTCTATGGCTATGATGATGTCGGGAATGTTCATATAGGCACAAATGTAGAAAAAAATCACGATATTTGCGGTATGAAGATTCTGATTATTGACGACGAGCGGTACATCCGCAACTCATTCGGAGAAATCCTCTCGGACGAAGGCTACACCGTAGAAACGGCAGAAGACGGCGCCGCCGGCCTGCAGATGGCGCTCAAAGGTCACTACGACGTGATTTTCTGCGATATCAAGATGCCCGGAATGGACGGAATGGAGGTTCTGGAGAAAATCACCGCAGAGGGCCTGGAAAGCGCTGTGGTGATGATTTCCGGCCACGGAGACATAGACACCGCGGTTAAATGCATAAAGAGCGGAGCTTATGATTTTGTATCCAAGCCGCTGGACCTTAACAGGATACTTATAACTGTAAAGAACGCTTGTGATCACAAGGAAGTTATTCAGGAGAACAAAACTCTCAAGAAGAAGGTTGCAGCTTCTTCTTCCGTTCAGGAGATAGTGGGGCAGAGCAAGGCCATAATGCAGGTCAAGGAGATGATAGACAGGGTGGCTCCTACAGATGCCAGGGTTCTGGTTACAGGATCCAACGGAACTGGCCAGGAGCTGGTTGCCAGATGGCTGCACGAAAAGAGCCCTAGAGCCAAGATGCCTTTCATAGAAGTTAACTGCGCCGCTATTCCTGGCGAGCTTATAGAAAGCGAGCTCTTCGGCCACGAGAAGGGAAGCTTTACCTCAGCCATCAAGCAGCACAAGGGAAAGTTTGAGCAGGCAGATGGCGGAACGCTTTTCCTTGACGAAATCGGTGACATGAGCCTTTCAGCACAGGCCAAAGTTTTGAGGGTGCTTCAGGAAAACAAGCTAACCCGCGTGGGCAGCGACAAGGATATCAACGTGAATGTGAGGGTGGTAGCCGCCACCAACAAGAATCTTCCGGAAGAAATCCAGAAGGGCACTTTCAGAGAAGACCTATACCATCGCCTTAGCGTGATTGTCATTAGGGTTCCGGCTCTTTCAGACAGAAAAGAAGACATTCCGCTTCTGGTTGAGCATTTCATAGACGAGATTTCAAAGGAGAGCGGAATGGGGAAGAGGGGCATAAACAAAGATGCCCTAGAAGAGCTCAAGAAACATTCCTGGACGGGCAACATACGAGAACTCAGAAACGTGGTTGAGCGTCTTATGATATTGGGAGGAAATCCTATAACCAAGGCAGACGTTACCGCCCTGGCAAGTCCTATGTTCAGATAGAAGATCTTTCTATCCTGATTCTCAGTATT
>JAGCCD010000042.1 GCA_017651785.1 Bacteroidales bacterium | reverse complement strand
GTCGTCATACAGCTGCGAACCGCCGTTGTAAGCAAAACGAAGGCCCAGTTTCAAGGTGTTGGAGACCATAAACAGTTTCTCTAAGCGGAAAATAAGGTCCGCACCGGCACTGTACAGGTATTCCGTGTCGTCGGGTACATATACGGCTATATCCGCATATGGCCTGAGTTCCAGGTTGCTCAGATAGATGTACGGTGTAAGTGCGCTGTCGAAATGGAACATCGGTATTACATAATCAAGGCCCACAAGTGAAGATACGGGAGATACGATCAGCATTGTTGCGCCGGTACCGGTTTCTTCAAAACCTCTTGGAGCCATATTCTCGAAACCCAGGCCCCAGGTATCCATAGGCATCAATCTGTTGGAATAGAATCCCGATACCGAGGACGTGGTCCGTAGTTCCTGAGTCCGGGTTTGGAGAGATGCCGTCAGCTTGAGCCCCTGAACCGAAGAAAGACCGGGCAGATATGTATAAGCATTGACATAAATCCCGGACCCTATCCCTTCTTCGAAGGGGGACTTCACATATCGCAGTTCTCCTCCGGCGCCAAAGCGGGGGACCACTTGGGAAGGGCCCATAGAACGCCTTGTGTCAGCTGTAACACTGGCAACGAAGGTGATATTCATAAAATGTTTTATGCCTGTCCCCATCTGATACAGCTTGCCGTTAGTACTGCTCTTGCGGAAATAAGATATCCCCTGACCAAGTTCATCATTGCTGAACTTGGTTGTCAAACTTGGCACAACGGTGGTTTCCCAGCCGCCGGAAGACAGGTTGAGAGGCACTGATACACCCACGGAGCCTCCAAAGAACAAACCTCCGTTCGGAACGACTGAGAGGAATGTGGAGTCGTTTGATGAAACCAAAGCCTGAGATAACTTTGCCTTCTGGCGGTCGCCAATGTCAACGGACATATTCAGGACGGGATATGCACCCGTATAGTTGAGTCTTGCGTGCAGACCCGCTGCAATCTTACTCTGATCAAACGGATCAGCGTGGACAGAAACGCCCAGCGTCCCGTAGGCGTTCCCCTCCAGGTTCTGGAAGAACGCTGTTGCGCCCGGGGATATGGTCTGGAAGGTATAATCACTCTGAGAAGGGTACTCGCTGCCCCAGTTGTAATAGAGGGGCAGCCAGGAGTGGATATGGAACATATTCGCAGTCCTGGAGTACTTGGATTTCACAGGTACCAGAGTATCTGCGGGGAGTTTGGCGAATTCATTCTCCTGGGCTGTAAGGAGATCGGCTATGGGATAAGAGGCATAGTCCGAAAGACTGACTGGGCGGGACAGCGGCGCGTCCACGGAGGCGAGCAGGCTGCCGTCCGGCGTAAGTGCACTGAACGAGAGCGCACCGTCCCTGAAGAACGGGGACGACACGCCGTGCTGCGTGTTGGTAAGCTGAGTGAGGTTTCCCGGAGTATAGGAATATATCTCGTTGGTACCGGTGCGGTCACAGGTAAAGTACAGCGTCCCGGCTTTGGAAATGAGATTCTTTATCTTCACGGGAACAGCCTCCTCATAAGTGCCGATGGATGAGAAGTCCGTATGGTACAGGCCCATACCGCCATCCGATATACCCGTAAAGGCCACCTTGTCATTGCCCATAAAAGCGAGTTCCGTGACCTGAAGGCCCGCAGGTGCATTTATGGTCTTGACTTCTTCTCCGTTTATGATGTTCAGGAGCACTATCCTGCTGCCGCCCTTGTCCGGATACTCTGCAGCAGCCATCATTGTCCCGTCATCAGAGACGGCAGGGTTAACATAGCGCCACTGTTTTGTAAGATTGAATACTTCTTTCCCACCGGCCTCAACATACCTGATGCGGGAGGTCTGGACCAGCTCCCAGCGGCGGTCCGGGACGGATTCCGTCCAGTAAATGCAGTTGGTGTAAGGAGAATAGACCAGCTTGCTGTCCGCGTTCATAGGCCGGATTGCCCTCACGGACCCGTCCGGAAGG
This sequence comes from Bacteroidales bacterium, assembly GCA_017651785.1. Lineage (GTDB taxonomy): Bacteria > Bacteroidota > Bacteroidia > Bacteroidales > UBA932 > Cryptobacteroides. The sequence continues at coordinate 2,134 of JAGCCD010000042.1, read as the reverse complement.
ATTTCCACCAACTCCTGCTGCCTGTCCATAGCGGCGCGGAGGGCGAACACGCGGCCGTCCCGCGTCTGGACAGCGCCCCTGTAGCTGGTGAAATACTTGCTGGCAGGAACAAGAGGAATAATCTCCTGGAAAGGAGCCCGGAGGGAATCGTCCTGCGCCCAGATGTCCTTGAAAGTGGCGGCAATCTCATTCCAGGTGCCCTTGATGCTCTTACCGGAGTACTTCTGCATCGACTTCCGGACCGCGTTGAAGGCAAATGGGTCCGAAAGGTTCCGGAGGTAGTCCGCCATAAACATAGTGGCGTCGTAGTTGTACCTCATTCCCGCCACGGTCATATAGCCAATCTTGTAATAATCGGGTGTATACCATTTCTGGGAGCCATAACGCCAACGGTACCAGTCGCGCATATCGCCCTCCGCGAAAGACATCCTGATGAAAGAAAGGAAATCTGCCGAGCGGCCGCGGCCGGAGTTTGTGAGCGCCGTCTCTGCAACCACCGCGTCGCCCTCGAACAGGGCGGCGTTCTCAAACAAGGTGCCCGCCAGGGTGAGGCCTATCTCACCGAAAGGCCAGTAGTAGTACTTCTTGTAACCCGCCCGTGTGAACTGATTCTGGGCAATGTGACGGTTCTCGTGTATGGCCAATATCTTTTCCCACGGAACAGGCGGAAGAGAGCCGTATGCATCCGGGAAGGTGAAGATGTCCATCCGCCTCGGCGCCCACACCACGGCGCCGTTGGATATGGCGGCATCTGCGTGCAGCACAACGGGCATAGGCGTCCTGTAGAACTGGTTGGGGTATAATCCCACGGAATTCCCAACCAGCGGCCTGTACTGCTCCAGAAGCGTTGAATACCTCATTCCCAGCGAGTCAAGGCCCACCGGAAACAATACCTTATAATTATTGGAGGTAAGGGTCTCCCAACGGATATTCCCATTCTCCCCTCCCAGCGAGGCAAACTGTGCGCGGCCCTCAATGCACACCATTGAAAGCACCGCCAAAACCGCAATAATTCTTTTCATGCCATAAAGTTAGCAATTTCTGAAAACTCTCAAGTGCAAAAATGGCCCTAAAACGCCAAAAATGCACTCGAGCCGCTATTTAAATCCCGCCTCAAGAGCAGTTACACGCACCTGAAGCCCTCAGAACGGGGCAGGTGCTCGCGAGCGTGTTCAAAAGGCGCAGGGCACAAAAAAAACGAGGGTGGCCGAACCGGTCACCCTCGTCTGCGTTTCCCCTTGCGGGGATTGTCTTAGCGACGTTCGCCACGGCCTTCGCCACGGCGGCCACCACGGCGGCCTCCGCGGTCTCCACCGCGACGGTCATCCCTGCGGCCTGCACCGGGTGCGGCAGCGTTTGCTGCGTAACCGGCGTTGGGGCTGAGGTCCTGCTTGCCGTACTTCTCACCGTTGCAGATCCAGACCTTGATACCCATAGTACCCATCTGGGTGTGTGCAACTGCAAGAGCGTAGTCGATGTCTGCACGGAAGGTGTGGAGCGGAGTCCTGCCTTCCTTGAACATCTCGGAGCGGGCGATTTCAGCGCCGCCTACACGGCCGCTGATCTGTACCTTGATGCCTTCTGCACCAACGCGCATTGCGGTGGCGATGGCCATCTTGATGGCGCGGCGGTAGCTCACGCGGCCCTCGATCTGACGGGCGATGCTGTCAGCTACGATGGTGGCATCCACCTCGGGGCGCTTCACCTCGAAGATGTTGATCTGGACATCCTTCTTGGTGACCTTCTTCAGCTCTTCCTTCAGTTTGTCGACCTCCTGGCCGCCTTTGCCGATGATGACACCCGGACGGGCGGCGTGGATGGTGACGGTGATGAGCTTCAGGGTGCGCTCGATGATGATGCGGGAGAGGCTGGCCTTCGCGAGGCGGCTTCCCAGGTACTTGCGGATCTCATAATCCTCGGCGATCTTCTCGGCGTAGTTGCCGCCGACCCAGTTGGAGTCCCAACCACGGGTGATACCGATACGGTTGCTGATAGGATTGGTTTTCTGTCCCATAGTTTATTCCTCCACTGCTTTTTCCTTGACGTCAAGGATGATGGTAACATGGTTGGAACGCTTGCGGATGCGGCCGGCGCGGCCCTGCGGGCACGGACGGATGCGCTTCAGCGTGCGGCC